>JAOARS010000423.1 GCA_025210415.1 Marinifilum sp.
CTCATTTTGATTTGAATTGACCTGCAATCGGGGCAATTCCGAATTCGAAAGATCAATTTCAGGCTTTGCCTGATCAACAACCCGATAAATGATATATCCCCAAAGTATCAATACCAAGGGCAACAATATGTATATTGTTTTTTTGTTATTCATTTGCAATGGTAAAACTAAAGGCATTTGTAAACGAACTCTCATTTCCCGCTTCATCAAAAGCTTTCACACGCCAGTAATAAGTTCCGGTTTCCGAAAATGTATATTCATATTGTTTCGAATTGATTTCATCTTCTTTCAAAAGAGTTTTTAATTGTTGATCTGAATAAATTTCAATCGTAAACTTCACGGCTGTCAACTCGTTAGCACTTTCGTGAGTCCAAGACATGGATTGTGTTAATCCTTTTACATTTCCTTTATCAGAAGGAGAAGATAATTTTGCTTGCTTTGGTGCGGTAACATCAATCACAATATTTCGATAAGCAAAGGGTGTTTCGTCATTTTTAAGGGTATCTCTGCCCAAAACTCCCCAAGCATATTTTCCTTCATCTAACTGAAGAGTAAGTTTTGTTTCGGTAAGAATTTTTGGATCCATAACATCTTCGCCTGACCAGCTTCCCTGATGCAATTCAAATTGATATTCGTGTGCAATACTCAACTCATCCCATTTGAATTCAATTTGCTTTTGATTTAGCTTTGCTTCTTTACCCGGAGTAAGCAATACGATTTTTTGCTTGGTAATATCAACTGGTTCCAAAACACTTAACTTTCTGGAGAAATACTGCGAAGTATATGCAGCGTTTTCAGCTCTTACCCGCCATTCAAAATTTCCCGGATAAAGTGTGTGATCAAACTGATTGGTTTCAATCAAGGTATCCAGTGCCAATCGAACGATATTCTCGAAATCAGGATTCGCAATTTGCAGACGATAAGCATTGGCTCCATCTACCCAATTCCACCAAAAAGTGAGGGTTTGGGTTTCTGTTGTCACACCATCAGCAGGTCCTAAAAGCTCCACTGCATCGTTTCCCAGATCTTCTTCGGTAAAATCGCTACACGAATAAATCATCGCAATTAAAAGAATTGATAGTAAATAATAATATTGTTTGTGCATATGTTTGTTTTTTCGGTTTTCGGTTGTCGGTTATCAGTTGTCGGTTGTCGGTTGTCGGTTGTCGGTTATCGGTTTTCAAAATTTTATTTCACAGTTTGTAAATAAACACTCAAACTTAAATACTCCTCACGTGTTCGTTTGTCTTTTTTCAGCAAAAACTTTGTTGCAGCCACTTTGCCCAAATAAGTTTCTTGCTCCAAAAAATAAATCAACTTCACCAATCGGCGAAAAGAACCTTCTATTTCCACCTGGTGTGTTTGTAACAGGTAATCATCTTTCAATAATTCATGTGGCACAGGAAACTCCCTCATGGTTAAGCCATTTTTTTTACAATAGACTGAAAGTTCGTTGAAAATCTCTTCCTGAGTAATTGTTCCGGAATGATTGCCAATGCGCTCTTCAATCTCTCCCAACCTTTTTTTCAGAATCTGAACTTGCAAAGGTGCATCTCCGAGTTTTTCCACCTGACTTTTCAGTTGCTTTACTTGCTTCGACAAATCAATGGTGTTTGAAATTGTTAATGAATACACCATCAGAAAAACCAATAGAATTCCTATTGGCAGGAGTTTCATTTTGGTTCGATATGTTAGATTTTGCCACTTCATTGTACACTAATTTCAATTACAAATTCTGCAGGTTTGTTTTTTTGCTTTAAAAAATATTCTTGTTTATCTAGTTTGGCCACCCAACTTTCCAATTTTAAACTCTGTATCCATCTATTTAACTGAAGCGGATGCATGGTTTCTCCTTTTACCATGATGATGTTTGCTGCAAAACGGCTCTCTTTTCCCACTCTTATTTTCTTCATCAAAGGATTTATTTCCATTGAAGTTAAGCGAACTTCTACTGGTAAATCTGCAGCTAACCTGTCAGCATAAAAGCTCAATTGGCTGTTTTTGTTCAAACCACTCTTCTTCAAAAAATCTTCTTTCTGTGTAAAATTACTTCGCAGTTCATCCAGTTTGATTAAAAGGTTTTTTCCTGTTTCAACTTGCAATGAGAATTTCGTTTGTTCTTTTCTTAAGGAATCGAATGCCACAAAGTTCAGCAATACAATCAGGAACAAAACAATTAAAGCAGTAAAGCCACCTTTTTTAAGTACCTGCCTGGCAAAATACTCTTGTGATAAGTTCGCAACTTCATCGGTTTGTTGCTTGCTGTGAATGGTAGCCACTGAAGATACAGCAGCAGCAAAAGGTAATAATTGCCTCGACAACAAATCTTCTCCTGCCACAGAATAATATCCGGAATAAATTTCTTCTGATCTTTGAAAACAGGTAAACTCACCTGCTTCAATTCCCAATTCCATTCCTGATAAGCGGATAAGTGTTGTGTGATTTGCAAATAAGGGTTCTACAATTTTAAGGCTAACAGGGCCAAGACAGAGATCGGTAACCCATAAGTTTCTTTTCGTAAACTCTTCCAAAACTGAAGCCAACAAATCTCTTCTCATCATGGCAAGTATTGACTTTCCATTTTTTAAGCTTAGGTTTTGAACAACAAACTCTTTTTGCTTCACATTGGGTAAAATCGTTTCTATTCCATCCTCCAACTGTTCAGTATTCACTTCTTTTATTAAGATTCCTGTACCAGATAGGTTCAAGCTAATTTTCCCATGCTCAGGTAATCTTGCCCAAAGATCTTCTGTACTGCGAATTGCATCTCCTTTATCAATTAGTTTTATTTCTTTACTGTTGCGTTGAATTTCAACAAAATCTACCTCCCAATTCTCACCAGCACTCAAGCGTATAGAAACTCCAAAAGTTTGTTTCCCGAAAAGCCATTCTGTAATTTGCTTTTTCATAGATCTCCAAGAATTTATTATCCGATAATGGTAGGCTTAATTAAAATATTTAGTTTGCTTTTGCGATTTTCTTCCTTTCTGCTCGAAAAGAACCATTTGATAATTGGAATTCTTGCTAAAAATGGTACTCCGCTGGCAGCTTTACTTCTGCGCTTTTCTTCCAATCCTCCCAATAAAATCGTTTCCTGATTGCCAATTCTGATCATGGATTTAAACTGGCGCGTTACTTTTCCCGGAGGAGCAAATTCAGAAATACGAGTGGTTAAATCCGATTGATTTACATCTATATCCAATGTAATGTTTCCATCGCCTGCCACAAAAGGTTTAATTAC
>JAOARS010000424.1 GCA_025210415.1 Marinifilum sp.
ATTATAAGTACTTGAAATACTTAAAAGCTCTCAATTTTAACTTAAGGCACTTTAAACTTTAAGTACTTTTAACTCTTGATTCGCATTATTTATATACTCAATCATTTTTTAACACCTCCCTTTTATCCCTCTCAATGGGAGACTAGGTCACTGCAAACTTTTCTATTTTTCAAAACTTTCAACTCTTTCCAGACTTCTTGAACTCTTTCCAGACATACTAACTCTCTTCCACACTTTTCGACAATCTTTTCTTAAATTGATAAAAAAAATATCCGCTTCTGTCACCCACTTTTTACACATACGTTTCTTAGAAGCAAATCAAGACAGAATATGCATATTTCAAAAAATAAGATATCAGAATTAATTGTGAAGCATTTAAAAGGCCAATTAGATGCAAATCAAGAAAATGAGCTCAAGAAATGGTTAAAGAAGCCTGGAAAAAAAGAGCGTTTCGATCAAATTGTTTCGAAAGAAAGAATATTGCAGAAAAGTTTTGAGTACGACGAATTCAATCAGGAAGCTGCTTGGACCAAACTTGATAAGCAAATCAAACCAAAGCTGGATTACAAAAAATGGTTGGCCTATGCTGCAGTTTTATTGATACCCCTGGCAATTGGGTTTTTGTTATTACAGAAAACTCCTGAATATGAGACTGGACTGGCCGAAGTTCAGAAAATTGAACCGGGAAGTAGCAATGCTGTTATCTATTTTTCAAATGGAGAAATAGTAGATCTTTCGAAAGATACATCTGGTGTAATTCGTTCAAAGGAAAACCTTTTGGTAGAACGAGATAGTAATCAATTGAAGATTAATGATGAGGAATTGTTGGCTGGTCGATTGGGTAAAATGAATCGAATTGTAACTCCAATAGGTGGAGAATACCAGGTTGTGCTACCCGATGGAACCAAGGTTTGGATGAATGCCAATTCGTATTTGGAGTTTCCATCGAAATTTTCGATCAAGGAACGAAAAGTGATTGCAAAAGGTGAGCTGTATTTCGATGTAGAGAGAAATAAAGAATGGCCTTTTGTAGTGGCGACCAAAGGAATGGAATTGAGGGTTTTAGGAACGGAATTCAATGTAAGGGCTTACGAGGATGAAGAAGAAATACTTTCCACCTTGGTAGAAGGAAGTGTACAAGTGAACAATTCCTTAGGAGAAGAAATTATTTTGAATCCAGGATATCAGGCAATAATTAAAAGAAATGACAATTCATTGACAAATGTTCTAGCCAATATCGAAGAGGTAACTGCATGGAAAAATGGTCAGTTTATTTTCGATAACCGAAGACTGGAAAATATCATGTACGATTTGGCGCGTTGGTACGATATAAAAGTATTTTTTGCCAACGCTACCGTAAAAGACAAAAATTTTTCGGTTGATGTGCAACGATACGGAAATATTGAAGACATACTGAAATTAATTGAAGGAACTGGCGACGCACAGTTTACCATTAAGGGGAATGTGATAACAGTCGAGTAGAATATCTTGATGTTTAATTAGTAGGATTCTCCCCTTCCAAGGGAGATGGCGACAGTCAGAGGGATGCTTTTTAATCATATTTTTCCCATATCACCCTTTTGTCTGTAGACATTTTGTTCACATACAATTCTCATATTTAATAATGAAGTAAAACACGAAATTAAGAAAATGCTTGAAACGAATGACTTGAAGGTTTTAGCTGATTGCTGAGAGCTGCAAACTGACAGCTAAAAAATAAAAAAAGGGATGCGCCAACATCCCTAATTAATTAAATCAGGCGCAGTACGAATGCGCTAAATATGTAACTAACAACCCAAATTTATGAAAAAAAATCATGATTTCGGGCATTGCATGAGTAATGCCTGGAGAAAAACCTTGAGGGGTATGAAATTAACAGCCATTTTATTCTTTCTGGCAATTTTTACTGTTGCGGCAGAAGGATTTAGCCAGGGAACAAGAATCTCCATGAAAATGGAAAATGCCAGTTTGAAGGAAGTATTCAGAGAACTGAAATCACTTTCTGACCTTACATTTGTCTACAGCGAAGGCATGGTAGCTAATGTGAAGATTGATGAGATAAATCTACAAAATGTTAGTGTTGAAGAGGCTTTGAATGATTGTTTGGAGGGAACAGAATTGGAATACTACATTGAGAATAATGTTGTTGTGATTCGCAAAAAAGCTCCTGTTGTTGAACAACCGATTAAACAGGCGAAGAAAGAAATCAAAGGAAAAGTAACCGATGATCAGGGAATGCCTTTGCCTGGCGTTTCAGTAGTAATTAAAGGAACCAATACAGGTGTTGCTACCGATATTGATGGGAATTATATCATTGAAATGGAAAGTAATAATGCTGTTTTACTTTTCTCATTTGTTGGAATGAATCCACAAGAGATTGCTTATAACGGACAATCTGTCATCAATGTAAAATTGACAACGGATTCTGAACAAATGGAAGAAGTTGTTGTTGTTGGATATGGTACTCAAAAACGCGAAAGAATTGGTTCTGCAATTTCTGAGGTGAAGTCTGAAGAAATTGAAATGAAATCTGTTGGTGTTACTGGTTTTGAGCAAATGCTTGGTGGTAATATCAAAGGAGTACAGATCTCACAAACTTCAGGTGCTCCAGGTTCTTCTTCTGTAGTGCGTGTTCGCGGTATTACCTCTCCCTTCGTTGGAGGAAACAACCAGCCTCTGTATGTGATTGATGGAGTACCCTTCAATACCGATTCTAATACAGGTAGTGGTATGTTCCGTGGAGCATCGCAAAACCCGTTGGAAAATATCAATACTTCAGATATTGAATCAATTACTGTATTGAAAGATGCTGGTGCTACTGCTATTTACGGTTCAAGAGGTGCCAACGGTGTAATTTTGATTACAACCAAGAAGGGGAAAAAGAACAGCAGAATGAACGTTACTTTCGATACGTCATGGTCAATTTCAAATCCTACCAATGAATTTGATTTACTGGATACAAAAGGATTCCAGCAATTACATACTATGATAGCTCAGAATACACTTGCTGCAATCGCAGCTGGTAATACTGGCCTAAATGCTAGTATGGCCAACACAATTGTCGATGGTGATGGTAATATGCGAAATACCTATTCTTATAATGGTGTTGAATCTCCACTATGGGGCGATGCTAATACCAAATGGCAGGATGAGATCTACAATAAAAATGCGTTGGTACAGAAGTACAGTATTAATGTAAATGGAGGAAATAGTAAAACTTCTTACTCAGCCTCAATATCTTATATGGATCAGGATGCTTTGATGAAAGGTGAATACATGAAGCGTTACAATGGACGATTGAACCTGGATTCAGATCTTACCAAGTGGATGAAGTTTGGATCATCGATGACTTTTACCGGAGGCAAAAACTTCGTTCGTCGTAATACAAGCTCAGGGCATGGAACTCCTTCAGAAACAATTGAAACTCGTCCTGATATTGCAGTGTATGGAGACGGTGGCGTACTGAATAGAATTCCCACGCGATGGCAATTCAATAGTTTGGGTGCGACATACTTCAGGTTGGCTGCATCTCCTGTAGGAAGTGCAACAAATAGTAATGAAGTACAATCGAGTACTTTTTTCGGTAATGCATACCTTGAAATCAAACCAATTAAAGATTTAAAAATAAGAGGATCGGTTAGCACTTCCTACTTTGATACAGAAGGGAACAACGTTTTACCAAAAACTACTAAACTTTTGGATGTTTTTGATCCTAATTCATTAAGAAGTTCTTTGAACAGATCCTACAACAAGAGTTTGACCACTACTGTTAGTTTTCAGGCTAACTATAGCAAAATATTTGCAGAGAAACACTCTGTTGAGGCCATGGCCGGTGTTGCATGGGACAGAGTTCGTCATGAAAATCAATTTTATTATTTCTCTGATTTGGTGGATGATGATGTACTGACCAATCCACAATCTGGTAAATTTTTGGAGAGTAGTGGAAATAAAGTTGTTTCAGGAGTAAACTCGGCCTTCACCCGATTGCAGTATTCTTACGATGGTCGATACACTCTTACTGTAAACATGAGAACAGATGAATCATCTAAGTTTGGTCCTGGTAATAAAAGAGGGTATTTTCCTTCGGCAGCCGTTAACTGGAACATTACAGAAGAAGGATTTATGCAATCACAAGATGTGATTGACAACCTGAAGTTGAGAACTTCTTATGGTAAAACAGGTTCTGCCAATGTAGCTGACTATACATATTTAAAGAATTTCGGTATTGGGAGTCGTGAGGATGGTTTGTACATGGGAGAGAAAGCTATTATTCCTTTCGATGTATTCCCGAACCTGGATGTCAAGTGGGAAACTACTAAAGAATTGAACCTTGGGGTTGATTTTGCATTGTTTACCAATCGATTGAGAGGTAGTGTAGATTGGTATAGAAAAAATACAAGCGGTGCATTAACCCCTGCGCCAATCTTCCATGAAGGTGGTGAAATTTCGTTCACTGATAACCGTGCAGAAATCAGCAACCAGGGTATGGAATTTGAATTGGGTGGTGACATCATCAGAGGCAAGGATTGGATTTGGACACTTTCATTCAATATCGCTTACAACCGAAACAAAATAGAAGATTTGAACGGAGGAGAGGTAGATGACTCTTATGTAGTAGGTGAACCAATTGGTACAATTAAGGGCTACAAAGTGAAAAAAATGATCGAATCTCAACAAGAAATCAATGAGCTAAATGCTGCATCTCCAACCGGTTTTTACAATGGAGCAAACCGTGGACCAGGTGACTATCTTTATGAAGATATCAATGCTGATGGTCGCATTACTGTAGAGGATCGTGTAGTATTGGGAAGCATGCAACCTGATTTCTTTGGAGGATTTACCACTGCAGTTCAATACAAAAACTTAAGTCTTACCGCCGGGTTCCAATACTCTGTTGGAAATGAAAAAAGCTGGGCAAATTACAATACTCTTATCGGACGAGCAGGCTTTTTGACGAATATGGGTGAAGATGCATTGAGCCATACATGGAGAACAGACAGAACCAATGCAAAATATACACGATTGGTTTACGGAGGACCATCAAATGATGACAACGATAAAACATTGCAGGATGCTTCGTATTTGAGATTAAAAGTTCTGAATTTGAATTACAATTTACCAAAGAGTTTTTTGGATAAATTTGGAATTGCCAATGCCTCTGTTTTTCTTGCAGGTACCAACTTATTAACATTTACCAAGTTTAAAGGCCTGGACCCTGAAGGATCAGGAGGATCTTATTCTGTAGGTGATACTGGTCATATTACAGACGGTGCCGGATCGAGAGATGCTTACCCGTTTGCAAAAACATATTCTGCAGGTATAAAAGTTACTTTTTAATAACAAAAAATAGTTTCTAAACTCTTAACGGAAAGATATTAATGAAGGAAGGTGAAGTGACCTGCCAGGTTCAAACAAGAGTGATGATATCTAAACGTTATGATATTTATAAAAATAAATGCAAATGAAAACAATATATAGCAAAATAATGATGTGGGCACTGCTTGTTGGTGTTGTAACCAGTTGCTCCACAGTTGGCGATATTGAAGAATTGGAGCCATATTACCAATTCACAGAAGGAACAGCTTATAGTACCGGTGACAAAGTAGAGCAAGCCTTGAATGGTATTCACGCAGGATGGAGAAGCTGGGGATCTGCTGTCGGTGGTGCTTCCAACGCATGGAAAATGGCAGGCCTTTATGAAGCTTTTTATTTCAAACATGATCAAATGACCGATCTGGATTTTCAATATGATGGTAGACCATGGATTAATAATATTGGAACAAGGTATGATCAAATGTATAAGATTATTAGCCGTTCAAATTACCTGATAAAGAATCTTAAGGATAAAAAAGAGGGCGATATCCCAAACCTTACAGAACAGAGAAGAATTGAAGCAATTGGGATTGCGCACATTTCGAGAGCTTTGGCTCATTTTGATCTGCTATGCTATTTTGGCCAGCACTATGATTTAAATTCTGAGTATGGAATTGCAATTGTTGAAGAAGTAATTCAAGGTAGTGAAGGACCTGCACGTTCAAGTGTGGCTCAATCCTACGAATCGGTTATTAAAGATTTGGAATATGGAATGCAGAATGCTCCTGATGAAATTGACGGAAACCGATTTACAAGATCTTCAGCAAAAGCCTTTCTTGCCAGAGTATTGTTGTTCAAGAAAGACTACGCTGGTGCAGCTAAACATGCGAGTGAATTTATCGCTACCTACAAAGATTCAGGTTACATCTTAGAGTCCGTATATGGTGATGTTTTCAGAAATGGTTATAATTCTAAGGAGTTTATCTTTTGCCCGTATGCTTTCAAATACAGTGAATCATCATATGCCTGGGGGCCGAGTTGGGATCCGGTAACTGATATGTTCAAAAAAATTGTTGATGAGCAGGTTGGTGCAGCAGATGATGGTAATGATGTTTCAGGTGAAGGTTATGACCCACGTTATTCATATGCTCATGCTATTGATTCTTTAAAGAATGGTTTAAGATGTATGAAATATCCTCAACCAGAAGATTTTGATGTTCCTGACAATTCGAATTACGTAATGCGTTTGGCAGAATTGTATTTGATTTACGCAGAGGCTAAAACTCGTGAAACCAATGCTGTTGATCAAACTGCCATTGACATGTTGAATACCATTAGTGAAAGAGCAGGTTACGGTGCCAATCGTCACAATCCTACAACAGTGGCTGAAATGCTGAATTTGGTACGTATTGAAAAGCTATGCGAATTGTGGGCAGAGTGGGGAACTGAATATCATGATATGGTTCGTTACCATTTCCATGGTGATATTGATATCAAAGTATTAAGACCTGTCGTTAAAAATGAATGGCAGTTAACCTACCCGTTAACCAAAGAAGTATTGTTCGGAAATCCAAATCTGGTTCAAAACCCTGGTTATCCGGATGAGAGATAATAAAAACAAAATATCTGGCACAGTGAAAATCTGTGCCAGATTAATAATACCGATTAGTAGCTTAATTTACTCACTTATTTTACTTTCCCGAAATAACCTAAAATCCGTAAGGATTTTTCTTTGCGCCTTTTGTAATAAAAGAATTAAGGCAATTGTATTTCACACATTTGGGTGAAATGATATTTCTGCTTTGCGTGATATTTAAGCAATATGCCTATAGATGTAAGGATAAATCGGGACAGATTGTTTATAATTGAGTGTAAGCAATCTATCGGCATACGTGTGAGTAATTTAGTCTGATACCATTTTGAAAAAGAAGATTATTTTGGTGTTATGCCGATGTAATAATGGTTGAGTCTTTCGAGTGAAACGTAGATAAGGCTCATTTCATTATACAATCGGTATTAATAGTAAAAAAAATGACAAATTTAATTGAGGCAATTCGTAAGTAAAGCGGCATAAGCCTTAGAGAGACGAGGTTTTAGTAGAAAAGTCTAGTGTATTAGGCACGGCATTAATAATTGTTCCAAACAAGAATTCAACCCCTTATTCGCATAATTAGTTTTTCCCATTAATAATTAAAAGTATCAATCCCAAATTCGGGATCAAGACACAAGTATCAAGAAAAATGTCATTTATATCTTGTCTTGATACTTTGAGAGAGGTCTGTATTTGCCCTGAGGGTATCACTCCAAGTGATGCTCTCAGTTATTGAAAACAGAACTACATTTTTGCATTGAGGATTTATTCGCAGTCCGAACTTTAGTCGGGATACGAAATACAGGTGTCCTGAGGGTATCACTTCAAGTGATGCTC
>JAOARS010000425.1 GCA_025210415.1 Marinifilum sp.
AAATTCCACTAAGTAAAATTATCGACAGAACCAATTTGAAACAAGCAAAGGCTGAATTTGATAAATACAGATTTCAACAACAAAGTAATGAACGAGAATTGCGACAATTGGTGGTTGTACAGTATAATAATGTATTGAAAACTTATAAAAGTGTTGAGGTTCGAAATAAAGCATTTGGTGTTTTAAAGGTTCATTTAAACAACGTAGAAAAAGATTACATTAATGGTAAAATAGATATCGCAGAATTTTCCAGAGTTCATGATATTAAAATGAATGCAGAACTTGAATTGGAACGTGCTAAAATTGAATTAATATCATCCATACAGGTTTTGAACGAAATTGTTGGAAAACCAATAACGCTTAAAAACAAATAAGATTGAATATCATTTTCTTCATACGGCTTTTGCAAAAACACATTTTGGTGTTGATAATAACTCCCATATTAATGGTGAGTTTGGTGTTTTTTTTAACCAAAGATCAACCTAAAATGTACGATTCCAGTACTCGAATTTATACTGGTATTGCTACAGGGTCATCAATTGTATCGCTTGAAGAGTCGAAATTGGATTTATTTGGTACCCGAATTGCCTTCGATAACTTCATAAACCTGATAAGAACAAAAACTACGATTGAAGAGGTTGCTCTTCGTTTATTTACCAAGCACATGCTTTTAGATGGGCCTAAATCCGACATAATTCTGAGGAAACACTATGCCGAACTTATGGAAATGGTGCCGAATGAAGTTAAAGCTTTAATCGTAAAAAATGATCCTGAACAAACTTATCAGAATTTATTGGCCTATAAGAATACCGATCATACCAATTTTATTTACGAATTAATTCATTTGGATCACAGGCATTACAGCAGCAAAAAAATACTTGCTGAAATTAAGGTTGCAAGAGTACAGTCGAGTGATATGGTTAAAATTTCATACAACTCCGATGATCCGGGAATTTGTGCGAATACACTGGAATTAATTAATGAGGTATTTGTAAGGGTATATTCGGAAATAAAAGTAAACCAATCTGATGCCGTTGTAAGTTACTTTCAGAATGAGATTGAAAATGCCGAAGTTGATTTGAATATTGCCGAAGAGCAATTGGTTGAATTCAATAAAGCACACAATATTATTAACTACTACGAGCAAACAAGACATATTGCATCAGAAAAAGAACACTTTGACCTTAGTTATACCGAAATTCAAATGAAGAATACAGCTGAAGCTTCGGTACTCGATTTGTTGGAAAGAAAAATGTCGGCAAACGAAAAAAGACAGATTACCAGTAGTGAAATGCTAGCGGTAAGAAAAAAACTATCTGATATAAACCATAAGTTATGGTTGAATACCAATAGAAACCTACTCAATTTTGAAAAAAACGAAAAGGATTCAATCAATATTATTGTTCTGCAAAAAGAAGCTGAGTATGTAGAAGCTCAGTTGAGAGAATTGCTTAATGAGCAGTACGAACTCAATAACAGTAAAGAGGGAGTTTCGGGCCATTCCCTTTTAACCCGCTGGCTCGAAAAGATTATTGCATTCGAATCTTCGAAAGCTCAGTTAGAGGTTGGAGATCAGATTAAAAAGGAGTTTGAAGATTTATTTGAATATTATGCTCCTTTGGGTGCTAAAATGAAAAGGTTAGAAAGAAAAATTAATGTGGCAGAGCAAAAGTATTTATCCCTGTTAGAGAGTTTGAACAAAGCAAAATTGAAGCAACAAAATATCGAGTTGAATTCAAATCTTAAAATTGTTTCGCCACCATTTCATCCAATTGAGGCCAGGGCAAGTAAAAGAAAATTTCTGCTCATTATTGCATTTATGATTGGAGTGGTAATTCCTGCCTTTATTATACTGGTTCTGGAATTCCTTGATACAAGCATTAAAACCATTCCAAGAGCCGAAGATTTTATTGGCAAAAAGGTATTGGCCATGTTTCCGAATTTATCGGTTAAAAACAAACACCTAAAGCTAAATCGTATTAAAAATAAAACCCTGGATGTACTCACCCGAAAACTAATTCTGCTAAAACCTTCACAACAAGGCAATCGGAAAGCTATACAAATTCTGCTGTTTAGCAACCAGAGTGGAGAGGGAAAAACATTTGTATTTACAAAAATAGCCGAGAAGCTAAGCCAATTTGGTTTAAGAATACAATATATAAGTCATAACCGGTTGCCGGAATCTGATGCCTATGAAGGCCATAGCTACGAAGTTACCCCGGCTTTTCATAGTGTAAAAGGAATTCAGGCACTAGGCGAAAATATTGAAAACAAGGAACAGTTCGATTATACTTTTGTTGAAATACCGGGAATATTGAACAATTCGTATCCGGTATTACTGGTAAAAGAATCGGATTACTCTATGTTGGTGGTTAGGGCAAACAGGGCTTGGGCCAAGGCAGATAAAAATTCCTTTGAGGATTTTATGTCGGTTGCCGACGATCATGATTCACTGCAAGTAGTTCTGAATGGGGTTGAAATAAACGAGATGGAAACCATACTGGGCGACCTTCCCAAAGAACGATCTCGATTCCGACGCATAATGAAAAATGTACTTAGATTAAGGTTCTTTACCAAAACAAAATTTTCTTAACCCATAATTAGTAGGAATTTATGAAAGTAAATCAATTAAAAGTTGGTGCAATTTTATCCTACGTGGTAATTGGCTTGAGCAACATTGTTGGCTTGTTGTATACACCATATATGTTGCGAATGATGGGACAGAGCGAATACGGCCTGTATTCTCTTGTTGCTTCAGTTGTTGCCTACCTTACCATTCTCGATTTGGGTTTCGGAAATACCATTATCAGGTATACTGCCAAGTTCCGATCCGAAGGAAAAACAGAAGAACAATACTCCATGTTTGGGATGTTTGTTGTTTTGTATTCTCTAATTGGCTTTGTGGTGCTTGTCCTCGGAATGGGATTGTATTTTAATATCGATAAGTTATATGGAAATACGTTAACTCCCAACGAATTACACAAAGTACACATCTTGGTATTATTAATGGTATTTAACCTGGTGTTTACCTTTCCACTTAGCATTTTTGCTTCCATTGTAACAGCCTACGAAAAATTTGTGTTCCAGAAAGTGATCCAAATTGTTCGGATTATTCTGAATCCATTAATCATGATTGTGCTTCTGGAAATGGGATATCGTGCTATTGGAATGGTGGTGTTAATTACCATTTTTAATGTGGCAACACAGCTCATTAACCTGTGGTATTGCAGGCATAAAATCAAAATTAAGATACGCTTTAAGAAATTTGACTGGCGATTCTTTAAAGAGCTGGCAGGCTATTCCTTTTTCATTTTCTTGAATGCCATTATAGATCGTTTGTACTGGAGCTCGGGACAATTGGTGTTGGGAGCCAATGTAGGAACTGCAGCAGTGGCTATGTTTGCAGTGGCCATTCAATTGGAGCAGATGTATATGGGATTCTCTACCGCTATTTCAGGTGTTTTTCTTCCTAAGGTAACCGCTATGGTTTCGCAATCAAAATCCGCTAAGGAAATTTCCGATTTGTTTATACGAACAGGAAGAATTCAGTTTATTGTTATGGCATTTATTCTTGCAGGCTTTATTTTGTTCGGAAAACAATTTATTTTTCTCTGGGCTGGTGCCGATTACACCGATACCTATGCAATTACATTACTTATGTTTGTGCCACTCACCATACCACTAATACAGAATTTAGGAATTACCATTTTGCAAGCTCGAAACAGATTAAAATTCAGGGCAATACTGTATTTGTGTATTGCAGTGTTTAGTGTGATTTTACAACTTTTACTGGTAGATACCTATGGCGGAATTGGTTGTGGTATTGCCATTTGTACGGGATTGGTATTGGGACACATATTAATTATGAATGTATATTATTATAAGAAACAGGAGATTGACATTCCAAAATTTTGGAAAGAAATTGGAAAAATGGCCATTTCGCCTTTGTTAATTGGCTTGTTTACTTTTTGGATTCTCCAGCGAGTACAGCTTGATACACCAATAAGTTTAGGCATTGGCATTGTTACTTTTGCTATTGTATACATTCCTGCCTTTTGGTTTACATCAATGAACAATTACGAAAAAAATCTCTTGTATAAACCTTTTAGAAGTTTAATGCTAAAACTAAAACCAAGCTAAAAGAATATTTTGACTATAAAACGAAAATTACAACTTATACCAAATGCGATAATAAATGGACTAAAATAAAAAATAGATTATTTTGATCTTATTCAAGGCAAAAAAGCAAGGCATAGTTTTGTTCTGCGTCGCATCTTTTTTAACGAAGAATAAGGGCAAAAGAAGCTGTTTTTATAGCCCATTTATTGTCGGTTTTGGTATTAAAGATACAGAAGGATGAGAGCATTGAAAGCACACATAAAAAACATGTTGCCGCAGAAATTGATGTATTTGTATTACCTCAATTCAGCTAAAAAGGCAAGTATGTACGACCTGAAACGACGTGTATACGATAAGGTTTACAACAAATCGGATGTAGAAAAGGTAAAACGTGACCTGGCCCTGGCATATCACATTGTAGAGAAAGGATTAACAATGCCCAAACCGCGCCCCGGATTTGGAAAAGCAGTAGTCATGAGCCTGTTGGATACAGTAGAGAAGTATGCGGAATTTAAACTGCCTAAGCATGACCTGGAGTTCACACAATCGATCTCTGTCTTGAAAGAATACCTGCATTTTCACGAGCAAATTAGTTTTACATTGGATAATGATCTGCTTACGCGATTACAAACCATAAATAAACGATTTGCCACAGTGGAAGGGCAAAAACAAATCAGAACAAACAAATTAGATTATTTCAAGCATAAAAATGGCAGTTTCGATAAATTTTGCCAGTCGAGATATTCTGTTAGAAATTATACCAACCACGAGGTTCCAATAAGTGTGCTTCACGATTGCATTAATCTGGCACAACGATCTCCTTCTTTTTGTAATCGTCAGCCAAACAGGGTACACATCGTAAAATCACCCGAAAAAAAGGAGGCTATCTTAAACATTCAGAACGGGAATCGTGGTTTTGGACACCTGGCCGAAACACTTATTGTTCTTAGTTCGGTAGTATCAACCACAAAGGATATTCACGAACGATTTGAAAACCACCTTAATGGTGGATTGTTTGGCATGACCTTGTTAAACGCACTGCATTATAACGAAATTGGTGCATGTTCGCTAAACTGGAGCGTTTCCGATGACAAAGACATGAAATTAAGAGAAATTATAAATATCCCTCATAACGAAGTGGTTTTGATGATTATTGCTTGCGGTTACCTGCCTGATGAATTTTCAATTGCTTCATCGCCACGAAAAAGTGCAGAGGAAATTACCAAATTACATTAATCGGCTTAGTTATAAACTTAAAAACAAACCAGTATGAAAATAGGTATTATCACACTCCCGTTTAATTGGAATTATGGAGGAATTCTTCAGACCTATGCTTTGCAATTTGCATTAAAAAAACTAGGTCACGATTCCTATACCATAAATCGCAATACTGCACCAATGTCCTTAAAGCTTAAGGTACTCTCGTATGTTCGAAGATCAATTTTAAAAATTGTTTTCAGAAAAGATGTTGTGGTGAGAACATGGCCAACTAAGGAGGAAGAAAAAACCATAAGACAGCACACCGATCGTTTTATTCGGGAAAATGTACAAATCACCGATCTTTTTAAATCAGAAAAGGATTTTAAAAACATTGGCAAATACAATTTTAAAGCTTTTGTTACTGGTAGCGACCAGGTTTGGAGGCCGAAATATTCACCAGTATTAGAAAATCACTTTTTGGGATTTTTACCAAAAAACGGAGATGTAAAAAAAATAGCTTATGCTGCTTCTTTTGGAGTAGGCAACTGGGAATTTAACGCAAGGCAAACCAAAATCTGTGCAAGTTTGGCTCAGAGTTTCGATCAGATTTCGGTTAGAGAAGATTCAGCTGTCAATTTGTGTAAAGAAAAGCTAAAAGTAGATTCGGTGGTTGCGCTCGATCCTACCATGCTAGTAGATAAAGAAGAGTATATTAAACTGGTAGAGAAAGACAATATTCCCCAATTGCCAGGTACATTGCTCAATTACATTCTCGACCTTACGCCCGATAAAAAGAAAATTGTAGATCAGGTGGCCGATGAATTCACGATTAAGCCCGTTTCAATTATGCCTAAAGGAATTTTTAGAGAAGTAGGCAAGCACAAGCTCGACGATTGTATTTGTCCGCCAGTAACCAATTGGCTTAGAGGATTTATGGATGCCAAATTTGTTGTTACCGATTCTTTTCATGGTACTGTTTTTTCAATTATATTTAATAAGCCGTTTTTAGCAATAGGAAATGCCAAAAGAGGAATTACCCGATTTAGTTCACTACTAAAGATATTGGGACTTGAAGATCGCTTGGTGTTGAACTATGACGAAAGCATAAAGGAGAAGATCAATACTCCAATTGATTATGAAAAAGTAAATACAATTTTAGATCAGAAAAAGAAAGAAGCATATCAGTTTTTAGAGAATTCTTTACATGTAAACCAAAAGGGTTTGGGGTAAGACCGTAATATGGAAAATGTTTTCGAGAAAAAATATGGAAGCGATATCCTGAAGAAACCACAGTTTTTCTTTGGAGTATTGTTAATTATGACAATTCTGGGATATCTTGTTGCCAAGGGTGGCATGATTTCCGGAATTGGGATTTTAGCCATGCCAATTCTCGTAAGTTACATTTATTTAATATTTGCAGTACCCAAAGTTGGTATTATTGGAATTTATATTTTAAACTTTCTTGCTATCGGAATTGGCCGATATGTAAAAGGAGTTCCATTGGGATTATCAATTGATGGGCAATTTTTACTCATATACCTGGCCCTGTTTTTTAAAAGCTTCTTTTATAAAATACCTTGGAAAAATGGTAAGAACGACTTGGTTCTGCTGGCCGCTATTTGGTATGGTTATGCTCTGGTGCAACTGGTAAATCCCGAAGCAGCAAGCAGGCTGGCATGGTTTTATGCCATGCGAAGCGTTTCGTTGTACATGCTGTTTACCGTTCCGTTAATTTTTATTCTTTACAACAAGAAAAAGGATTTGGAGCTATTGTTTAAAATATGGGCAATACTCTCCATATTGGGAACCCTAAAGGGAATTATGCAAAAAAACTTTGGCGTTGATCCTTTCGAACAAGCATGGCTTAATGCCGGAAATGCCAGTACTCATGTGCTTTTTGGAAAGTTACGGGTATTTTCCTTTTACTCCGATGCGGGGCAGTTTGGAGCAGCTCAAGGACACGCGGGAGTTGTATTTCTTATACTAGCTCTGAATCAGAAACGATCGAGACGATTGAAAATCTTTTACATTGCAGCCGGACTTCTTGGTTTGTATGGCTTAATGATTTCAGGAACCAGAGGGGCAATTGCTGTTCCTGTAATTGGCTTCGGATTGTATACCATTCTTAAAAAGCAGGTTAAAATAATTATCATGGGAGCCATTCTGGGCCTTAGTGTATTAATCTTTTTTAAATATACTACCATTGCGCAAGGAAATCCTACGGTACGAAGAATGAGAACGGCCTTCGATCCCAATAATGCATCGCTACAGGTGCGCCTTGCAAACCAAAAAAAACTAAAAAGCTATTTGGCATCCAGGCCATTAGGCGGAGGAATAGGCTCAGCAGGCAACTGGGGCTTGCGCTTTACACCTCACACTTTTCTGGCACGAACGCCTACCGATAGCTGGTATGTAATGATATGGGCTGAGCAAGGAGTGGTTGGACTCACTTTGCACTTGTTTATTTTGTTTTATATCCTGTCTAAATCGGTATATATTATCATGTTTAAACTTAAAGATGAGGAAATAAAAGCTTTAATGAGTGCTTTGGTGTGTGGATTATTTGGAATCATGGCTGCTTCGTATGGTAATGGAGTGTTGGGGCAAATGCCAACAGGCTTGTTAATTTATTCAAGTATGGCATATTTGTTTTTAGCCAAAAAATTTGAGGATGATAAATTAGCATTGGAATCAAAAACGATTCCTCAAATAGAAAATAAATAATTATCAATAAAAAAATACAGATTTATTGAATCCTTATTTACACTTGGCCGTTTAAATAAAAGACTATTATTTAAAATTACTTTGATTACGAACTTAAATTTTACTTTATGTACTATAGAAATATTTCAGACCTGAATCAGATTATTCTGAAACGCTTAAATGTTTTACCTCGCGATTTTGATTTAATT
>JAOARS010000426.1 GCA_025210415.1 Marinifilum sp.
AAGTACTATTATTCACTCACCCACTAAAAGTCGTATAGAGCCAAAATTAGCTGCAAGTGGTTTATAATTTCCAGGCCAAACTCAAACTAAATGCCTTTGATCCTGGCAAAAATTTACAAACTCCTCCCACACAGGTATACCCATCTCTTGTTTCGCCATACGACATTGCAATTCGCGATTTATTATGAGCATAAGAAGCTCCTACTAAGTAGTAATGCTTCTTTTCCGATCCAAAATTGTACTGATCGGATACAAAAATCGATAATCCTTTACTATTTGCATATTCGATTAAAACAGTTCCCCAATCACCCAAATCGTTTTTGGTTGTCATAAATCCTAATTCTGTTTTAATGGAATGTTTTTTATTGATTTTTGTTAATAAATCAGCAAGAAAAACATGAGAATATACCAATTCTTTCCCTTGTATATCGTCTTCAATTAAAAATTTATTGTACTCCTGGTAAGTATACTCAGCAATCAATTTATATCGCCTATTGATCTTCTTTTCAACTCTCAATCCGTGTTCACTCAACATTTTTTCACGCCAATAAAGGAAGTTTCCCTCGTTGTTTTCCAAATTATTCTGACTGTAAAAAACAGATGAATTCCAGTTTACTTTTGTTCCATACTTTCCACCCAGAAAAGTTTTCTTTTTAAACTTATAAAATACCGAGGCATTAAATCCAATCTCATTATTTTGCTTAGCCTGATAGGTGTAGATGTTATAAATATTAGAAGAATGGATATTGGAGATACTAGGTATATAGTTCAGATTGTAATTGAACACATCCTCATCTTTTCGTCCATCACCATTGCTATCCAACTCTCTTTCATGCAATACCTGCATGTTATCAACAGCTCTGAAATTTACATTTACACCAAAACCCTTTACCGAGTATGATGGTGAAATTTGCAATGCTTTTCCTTTTTCCCGGTTATATAAATTTAGCACATTGGCATCAGGCGTTTTAAAAGCAAATTCGGTTGCCAAATTAAAATTACCATGATTCAATCCCAATCTTCCGGAATACAGTTTTACATTATCGTGCTGGCTTGTATTTTTAGATGTAAAATCTTCCTGTTTTAATAATGACGAAAAGCCCAAAATAAAACCCGTATCCTTAATATCGAAGTTCATTTCAGCATCGGCACCATATAACATTACATCCTGAGTATCGAAATAAAAATTTGGTTTTCCTGCAATAAATTTCAAATGAACAAAATTGAGTGGCGAATAATTTACACCCAATCCAAATGTACTCTGATCCAGCCCTATGTCTCTTTCCCTAAAAGATCGGTACATTAATCCACCACCAAACTGTTCGTAAAAATCGCCCAGGCGTATTTTCAACTTCTTATTCTGATAGGATATGTATTTCTTTGTCAATCCACTCTCGTCATACGAGTTGGCGTATCCCAATAAGGGATTGGGCAAATAACTTTCAAACGTTCCTCCAAGTTCAAACTTCCCATATTTGTACGAAAGATCCAGGTAATTATTCGATGCAAAGTCTTTATCCCGAATGTTTTTTGCAATGTCGTTAAAATAGTATTGCGAATTGGATTCGAAAGAGGCATTAAAAACTCCCTTATTTTGCCCTGTACAAAAAAATGGGATTAACGTGGTGAGTACTAAAAAACACTTTCTCATTTCAAATTCAATTCTTTAAATTTTTCATACAATTCATATTCGGCACCTACAGTATACGATATCTTTTCGTAAACAACTTCTCCTTTAGCATTTACAATTAAGGAATGAGGAATGGAGGTTATATTCAAAGCGCGTTTTAATTCACTATTGCTATCGGAATACACTTTAAACGGCCAATCGTTCCCGTTCACTAAACTTTTCAATTTTGCATTGGATTTACTATCATCAACAGATATGGCAAGCAAATTAAAATCCGATTCATCTTGCCAATCATCATATACTTCGGCAATTGCATTTAATTCAACCAAACATGGTTTACACCAAGTAGCAAAAAAACAAACCACTATTGGTTTTCCATCTATGGCTTCTTCCAATTCAATACTTTTCCCATTTAAATTTTTAATACTGATTTCAGGAATTTGTTTTTGAGAGAACGAATTCGTAAAACAAATAAGTACAAGCACCAGGAATATCAATTTTTTCATATGTATTATTTCTTAATTATTTTCAACTTCTGCATGAAAAGCAACATTCTCCCCAACTTTCACAATTTGAGTGTTCAATACTTCCTTTGTTGATTCCAAATAAACAACCAAATCTAAATTCTCTTTATTTTTCCCTTGTATACTAAAAGAGTGTTCGGTTTCATAAACATTCTCATTAACACTTTCTCCACCAGGGACCGACTGATTTAAAATGGCTTGTTGTAATACATGATTGTGACTAAAATTGCTGATGGTTCTTGGAGAGGATTGATATTTTGATCCTGAAAACTGATAATTTGCCTGGCTGGCAATCACATTATTCTCCAACAAATAAACTGTATATTTTAAATTCGAAAAATCCTTATAGAATTTAAATTGCAGATTCACATTTACATTGGTATTATTTACTTCTGTATTCATGGCAATGGCAACTGTTGATGCCAAAGCATAATCTGAAGCTTTAAAATCATTCCTAAACGAATGACTGGTGTGCTTATCGACTATTACAGTTGTTTGCGAACTCACTTCATTTTCTTTTGCAACATTAATTGCTACTTGGTTTTCAAGCTGCGATCCCAGAAAGTGTATCGCAACAGGAACAAATACGTTTTTATCAGCAGCATCAGATTTCTCAATTGCCAAAATACAATTACCACACCAGGTAGCTACATAATCTTCAATTAAAATTCGTTTAGTTACTATTGTTCCAACCGTATTGTTTCCACCATCAGAATCTCCTCCCGCTACTTCATCCGAATTGTCAACAACAACCAATTTTTCATCTGAAGAGCAGGCCATAAGTCCAATAAGGGCCACAAAGAAAATCACATGGTATCGCTTTTTATTTCGCTTCATAAATTTAATATTCAATTACAAATTAAACTTCATCACTATCTAAATTATACCGATTGTGAAAATATATGAGCCACTACTTCGCAAGCTCGCACTGCCTAACATTTTCTACATCGGCATTATACTATTTTCTAAAATGGCTCATCCTATGTTGTATTTGGTATTACAAGTTCTCATATTAAACCCGAAAAAAATGTGAGCCAGATCACAAAAAAGAGATTTTATCTCCAACAAAATGGTAAGGAATATAAATTAACGTGAGTTGATGTAAAATTCGTTTACAGTTTGATCTGGTTTTGAGTAGAAATTTTCACGCTAAATTGACTCACTCAACTCTTATACAATTACAAGGACAAATTCTTGCTGCTTTTTTATTTTGCTCTACCTCATCGTCAAAGATTTCAAGAACAAATTCATTTTTTAACAGAAAAGAACCTATCAAATCGCATTTTCCATCTTTCTCATTCATTTCCCAAAAACCAGGTGCTACTCCAATACAATATGCGCATCCTATGCATTTATCTCTACGCTGATATACCTTTTTCATTCACCAAAAACCTTTTCTTGCATCAGAATATTCAATCAATTTCAAATATAACACAAAAAATTAAATTTATTACTTGTTGATTTACTGTTGTTTATGATTTTATTTTAAAAATATCCAGTACTATGTATTGCATATTACCTTTTTTTGTATGTATATTTGTAATACAAACTTATAGGTTAGAGATAGTATTATTTAATTTTATAAAGATGAAGCCCTTATTAAAAGACAAAATATTGAGAATTACATTACTGATTGTAACGGTAGCAGTATTCTCCGTTGAGTCAAAGGCTCAATTGTTGATAATAGACAGACTGACAATGCCATTTCTGAATTTAAATTCGGAAGCAATGAGTGACGAAGAATCTCTTACTGATGATCCAAACAATACAAAAGGATACTTAGACAATGGCATTCTAATTTTTAAAGAGAATTTAAAAGTCTGTAAAGACATCGTTTCAGGAAGTTCTCACAACAAAGATTTTAACGAACAAACAATTTTAAACACTGAGAACAAATGCATTAACTGTAAATGCAATACTACCATTAAACAAGACACAGTAGCAAGAACAAAAAAGAAGCGATCTAAAAATTTCAGAAATTTCCCTGGCAACTTTAGATCTCGAATTTAATACAATAAACACGATATAAACAGTATAAATATTCCAAGTATGAAAATAGAAAACACAAAAGCCCAAATGCGAAAAGGAGTGCTGGAATATTGTATTCTTTCCATTCTCTCAAAAAGTGATGCTTATGCATCGGATATCATTAAGGAACTTAAAGAAGCCAAAATGATTGTTGTGGAAGGGACACTTTACCCCTTGCTAACCAGACTTAAAAATGCCGGCTTATTAAGCTACCGATGGGAAGAATCGACACAAGGGCCTCCAAGAAAGTATTACACAAGTACTGAAGTAGGCAACAAATTTTTAAAAGAACTTGATGGTTCGTGGCAAGAATTGGTTGATGCTGTAAATACGATTAAAAAGTAAGTCCAAAAACTGTTA
>JAOARS010000427.1 GCA_025210415.1 Marinifilum sp.
CAAAAGCTTTTGTGTCGTTCACACATGCTTTCAAGTCTTCAACAGCTGCATTTGTGTTATCCCCGCATTGTTCTGTATCATATGCAAAAGCTCTCGTATCGTTCACACATGCTTTCAAATCATCAACAACTGCCGCTGTATTGTCCCCATTTCATTCTCTATCATCAACAGAAACATTCAAGTCACCCCCAATCATTTTTGTATCGCCCCGGCATTCTTTCGTGACAGATACAGAAGCTTTCAATTCATCCGCAACACAATTCATCTAATCAGCAACTATTTTTGTTTCGTCTTCAGATTATCCCGCATCGCAAACAAATACCTTCATGCCATTTACGAATTGTTCTGTTACACATGCAGAATTCTTTAACGACTCTGCAGCAATTTTAAGATGGTATACATTCAAATTTATTGATTCATTTAATGGGAATTAATGTTAATCCGGTGACTGATCATTTGTCTTCATATAAAACCTTTTATACCTCTTGTACAATTGTTAAATATTGAAAAGCCACCGGATATTTTTTATTTCATTACATTGGTGATCTGATAAATCTACCTGTTTCAAGTAATAAGTTTACGCTATACATCATACATACTTATATCTTACAAAGGTTGTAAAGTATAATACAAGCGGTAATATATGTTTGTGGAATATATTTAGGTTCATTTAAAGAACCTTACAAATGGCTTATCGGTTTCCCGATAAATATGAAGACAATATAAAGGTAAACAAAATAATCTTACAAATGCAACATGTAAAATGCATTGTTGAATAAAAAAATGTTAAAAAAACTTAATCTTCCTTTGAAAAAGTCCCAAAGTGCTTACTTCTTATAGCATCGATTACAAAATAAAAACTCGAAGAATTTTTTTCTAACTTTTTTAGTGTGAGATATCTATAAGTATTGATTGCAGTAAATTTTTTATTGTTTATGCGAATCAAGGGCCGAAACAGAAAATGAATTGACGCTGATTTTTAAAACTCGATATGATTGGTTATGATTTAATCCGTTGAATACATTCAAAGCCGCTGGCAACTTTCAGTTTCCCAATCACAAACAATCTTGATAATCTGCGTCTTATACCATTTTAAAAATGCAATGAGCTATATTAAATGCCGTTGTAATAATTACATGCAATTCAACATCTGCTCCCTGTTTCACATAGCCACTCGGCTTTAGCCAGTGGAAATAAGAAAGAAAAGTTTAAAAGTAGAATAGTAAAGACCAGCCAGCGAATAATGGAAGAGTCAAATAATCTAATGGTCATATAGTCCATTAATTGTCGGTTTTGGTATTAGTCCGTTGAATACATTCAAAGCCGCTGACAACTTTCAGTTTCCCAATCACAAACAATCATGATAATCTGCGTCTTATACCATTTTAAAAATGCAATGAGCTATATTAAATGCTGCTGTAATAATTACATGCAATTCAACATCTGCTCCCAATTTCATATAACCACTCGGCTTTAGCCAGTGGAAATAAGAAAAGAAAATTTAAAAGTAGGATAGTAGAGACCAGCCACCGAATTAACTGGGCATTTGTCAGGTAATGATCATTTCTCTCAGGTAGTTGGAATGATGCACAATATATGGAGCAAATCTGTTTACTATTGGCAATAACAGCACTAATATCTAATACCAAATGTAATATTAAATGAGCCATTTTGGAAAATAGTATCATGCCGATGTAGAAAATGTTAAACAGTTCGAGTTTGCGAAACAGTGGCTCATATATTTTACATCACTTTAACAATCAGCGAAAATCATAACCATCATAAAAATCTGCGTCTAAACTTTGATGCAAAAAGAAGCACATCTCCCTCTGATGATTACATTCAAAAACAAAGCCTCAAAGAATTCGTTCTTTGAGGCTTTATTATTGAACATCTATTTTATCAAAAACAAAAATCCAAAACCTTAGCAGCATTTTCCTGATCACCTTGCTCAAGAAGTTCTTGCGCCATTCTAATCAATTGATTGTCTGCCACTCCATTTTTAATAGCTTCTGCTATTTCCTTTGGTAAATTTTCCATTGTAGTATGTATTTATTGTAGTGTTCAACAAAAGTAAGAAAAATAAATTATACTGTCAAGCTGTCAAATGCGTCAAGTGACACATTTAATGGTAAAATAATGGTATTTTACTATCGAAAACGTTTGGTTAGTCAAGGAGTAATTCAATAATGGAACCAAAAACTTTCGAGAAGTAATGTGATGTGAATCAACAATTGAAAATATCATACCATTTTGAAAATGAAGTGAGCTATATTGATTCTTTGGTATCATGCCGATGTAATCATGGTTGAGCCTTTCGAGTGAAACGCAGGTAAGGCTCATTTCATTATGCAATCGGTATTATTCTACTTTAGCCAGTAGAATAAATAGAAAGTTAGCAGTTGTCAAGATCTTCTTGTGGTGAGACATAGGGTGGTATTGATCTGTAAGAAAGAAGAACAATAACGAATCAAGGAATTCCGTGTTGCGATTGTGAATCACTATATATGCGAATCAAGGGTTGAAACAGAGAATGAATTGACGCTGATTTTTAAGATTTTATATGATTTGTTATGATTGAGTTTGTTGAATACATTCAAAGCCGCAGAAAGCTTTCTGTTTCCAAATCATCATGATCATCTTAATAACCTGAGTTCGATTAAAAATATTGTC
>JAOARS010000428.1 GCA_025210415.1 Marinifilum sp.
TTAAATTGTTTTGAATATTTTGAGTTTAGACAAGTTAAAAAATTAAGGCATAGCAGAGTTACGGCGCAATTTTTTAATGAAGTGTAAACTTAAAATAGCAGAAGAATAATGCTCATTTCAATGTAATATTGGTATTATACCAAAACCAACAATAAATGGGCTATAAAAACAGCTTCGTTTGCCCTTATTCTTCGTTAAAAAAGATGCAACGTAGAACACTATGCTTTACTTTTTTAACTTGAATAAGGTCAAAATACTCTATTTTTTTAGTCCATTTATTGTTAGATATTAGTTGAGTAGTTTTGTTTTGGCTAAAACAATGGAAATTACGAACAAAATACCAACCAATAACGAATAATGGTTGGTATTTTGATTTTATACTGACTAATTATTTTGCAAATTAAATTGCTTCAGTTCGATTAATTTTGAACCAATACTCCTCCCGATGAGTCAATCGCATCAAGAGGAATAGGATAATACTCATTCTTACCAGAAACAAAAATAGCTCCCTGTAAATAAACTCTTAAGTTTGATTCTTTTTGAAGATAAGTATTAATTGTTTGTTCTGCAATATTCCAGCGTACCAGGTCAAAAAACCTATGCCCTTCTGAGGCTAATTCTAACCTACGTTCGAAGCGAACAGCTTTAATAGCATATGCTTTGTCAGGGAATGAAGTGTATTCACCAATAACATAGTTTGCTGCATTTGTACCATCTGAATTTTTAACGAACCCATCAGGGTTGGCTGCTCGTCTTCTGATTTGATTTACAATGTTTTTTGCATCTTCAAATTCATCTTGTTCTGCATGAATCTCAGCTCTCCAAAGCAATACGTCCGAATATCTGATTAAAGGTGTATTAATGGCATTGTATTGTGGTAATCCTGCTGCTGACATTGTTCCTTCCTGGCTCTTTAAAATTTCATGTTTTTTACCAACATACGGACCTCCATTTGCTTGGTCGCGAATCCACCTCATTCCTGGCATAGGCCCCCAACCAAGATATTCAATTCCCCTTCGGCCCACTGTCCAATCCAAACGAGGATCCAGGTTCCCTGCATATGGAGTAAATGCTTGATCAGAAGGAATACCCTGATCATTGGTTACATCAGTATCGTTAAATGTATCCAATAGAGGTAATCCGTTCATATCGGTTTTAAATGCATTTACTAAGTTTTGACTTGGCTGAAAGAAACCACAACATCCACCACCCGGTGCATCCGAAGCATAAGGGTGATTTAATCTATTGCCTCGGTTACCGTTAATGAATCCTCGTCCACCATCATTTACCGAATTCTGAACTGCAAATACAGACTCTGAATTGTTGTCTTTTTCTGCATTAAAATTATCATGGTATTTTTCAACAAGCTTAAAAGGTCCTTTTGAAATAATATCATCCAATACTAATTTGGCAGCATTAAAATCTTTTTGAAACATGTGAGCTTTTGCCATATATGCTTTGGCAACCCATGATGTTGGTCTTCCAGCTTCTGTCTGAACAGGAGGAAGATAATCTATTGCAGTTTGTAAATCAGCCTCAATATTTGGCCATACATCAACATCATTTCTTACTGCTTCTTTTACACTCTCATCAATATAGGGAATGTTATTCCAAATCTTTTTAGCATCCATATGATAATGAGCCCTTAAGAATCTGGCTTCACCTTCTAATCCTTTCAATTTATCAAAATCTGTTCCCTTTTCTATTGCTAATGAGATAGAATTGATTGTTTGATTGCATCTATGTATACCTTCATAAATAGCCTTCCATTTGCGACTTAAATAAATGTTGGAAGTGTTAGGGGTATATCTTTCTATTTCATTAATAGGAGGTTGATCAGAAATCGAAGATCCTTTGTGAAAATCATCCGATGCAACATCACATAATACCCAGTTTGATGCGGGAGCCCAAAAATATCCGGGATTACCATCTAGCATTGCATAAGCACTAACTAATTGTTGATTCACCCATGTTTCGTTGATTTCAATAACCTCTTCGGATAACTTTCCTTGAGGATTAATATCTAACTTGTTTTCACACGATGAAAGCAGAAGAAATGCAAACAGCGTATATATTATATTTTTTTTCATGTGTCTTTATTTTATAGTTTTATTGTATAAAAGAACTTGTTATACCATTTTAATTATGAAATTAATACTTTGGTATAATGCCGATAGATTAATGACAACGTTAAGTGCAAAGTATGTTTAACGCTAAGGTCATTAACTAATCGGTATTACAACATTTTTTAAAACTATTTGTCACAAGGTAACATTTACTCCAATCAGTAATGATTTTGCAACTGGATATGCTCCTCTATCAATACCTATATCCAGATTTACATTATTTCCACCGTAGCTTTGCAGGTTAATTTCAGGATCTAATCCTGAATACTTGGTCCATGTAATTAGGTTTTTGGCTTGTATGTAAACCCGCATAGAACCTACTCCAATTTTTGATGTAATTTCTTTTGAAAAGTTGTAACCTAACTGGATATTTTTTAAACGCAAGTAGGAGCCATCTTCTATATAATCGGTACTGGCTGCTGAATAATGTTCAGCAGGACTATTTGTTAATTTTGGCAATGTTCCACTTGGGTTTTCAGGAGACCATGAGTTAAGATATCTGTAACTTTTTGCTCCGGGAAAGCTGTTATAATCTGTAAAGAATTTAGTGAAATTGTATATGTCATTGCCTTGACTTCCTTGAAACATGGTTGAAAGATCAAAACGTTTGTACGTAAGGCCTAAATTAATTGCATAGGTAAAATCAGGATGTGGGCTTCCAATAAAAGTTCTGTCTTTGTCATCAATCACTCCATCTTCAACTACATCTCTGTATTTGAATGTTCCAATTGCTTTGCCAGAATAATTGGCTGTATTATTTAATTCTTCTTCGTTTTGAATGATACCATCTATAATAAAACCATGGAAAGATGCCAAAGCATATCCAGCCTGTGTTCTTGATGGAAATGTTTCACGAGCAGCACTTCCTAAAAGGAACTGATCATCTTTTTCTAAATTTAGCACTTTGTTTTTGTATGCAGATACATTTATACTTGCATTGAACTGAATTTCCTTTGTTAAATTACCATTGTAACCAAAAGAGAAATCAAACCCCTTGTTTTCCATACTACCAATGTTAGCATAAGGAGCTTCAGCATGGCCTAATAAAGTAATATCTGCAACCTTTTGCAATAACATATCACTTGTTTTAGATTGATAGTATTCAAAACTGAAATTTGCTTTGTTGTTAAAAAGAATTCCATCAAATCCAATGTTTTTAGTTTTGGTAATCTCCCATGTTATGTCCGAGTTTCCTAAAGAAAATAGATTGTAACCTGGAGATACTGTTGAATTGCTACCGGATATAGAATAATTACTGGTATTAAGATTATTCTCATATAAATTAGGAACTCGTCCTTGAGGAATACTTTCATTACCTAACTCTCCATACCCTGCTTTTATTTTAAGATCGTCGATAAAAGACAGGTTTTTCATAAAATCTTCATTGGAAATTCTCCAGGCAAAACTGTATCCTGGCGAAACACCTACTCTTTTGCTTGAAGCAAATTTTGAACTTGCATCTCTTCGAAGTGATAATGAAACAAGATATTTATCTGCATATGAGTAGTCTAATTTTCCAAATGATGAAAAATACGCACCTTTGTCTCCTCTTCCACTATTGGAACTTGTTCCTGTTCCGGCATCTAAATATCTGTAATCCAGATTTTCCGAATAATAGTCTGCTCTTTGAGCATCAAAGAATCTGTATTCAGTTTCTGAAAATTCTGTACCCAAAAGTATTCCTAAACGATGTTCTCCAAATGATTTTCTGTAGTTTAATGTATTAAACCAAGTTGAAGAAAGAGTATAATTGGTCATTTCTCTTAATCTGTTAACCCTATTAGCTTCTTGGTTTTCTGGATTTAAACCTGTGAAAAATGAACCATGAATACTATTGTAATCAACGCCAATGTTGGTTTTAAATGTAAGCCCTTCAAAAAGATCAGCTTCAAGGTACAGATTACCAAGAGCACGGAAATTTTTTCTTGCGTTATCTTTTTTTCTTTTGGCAGCAGCAACAGAATTAAAGCCATTCCCTAATCCCGGACTTTGAGTTCCTGCATAATTTCCAGCGATATCATAAATAGGAAGAATTGGATCAGCCCTATATATGAAAGAAATATCTCCACCGGTAAACTGACTGCCTGTCTCAGCAACTTTTTTAGAATACGATGCATTAAACGACTCTCCGATTCTTATTTTATCTGTTACCTTAAATTCAGAATTAGCTCTGAATGAATACCTGTTGAAATAGGTCTCTAATGCCACACCATCCTGTTGTAATACACCAAGGCTAATATTAAATTTTGCAGTTTCGGTACCTCCAGACATGTTCAAATTATAATCTTGCACCAATGCAGGATTAAAATACTCATCAAACCAGTTGGTTCCTTCTTTGTTTGCTTTTGTAATTTTGTTGGTTACAGGATCATAAGTTGATTCATCTACACTATTGGCTCCGGCTGGAGTTAAGTAATTGGGTAATACAGGTGTATCGCCACTACCATATTGAATATGGTTTGGAGCTACACCATCGTTTTTAAAGCGAGTCCAAATTACATCAGCCAACTCCTTTGGAGTTAGAGATTTTGGGAAATCTGATTTTGCAATATAATCTACACCTACATTTCCTGTAAATGTGAGCTTTGTTTTGTTTGCATATTTCCCACTCTTAGTTGTAATAATGATTACTCCATTTCCCGCTCTAAATCCGTATATTGCTGCTGATGAAGCATCTTTTAATATTTGAATAGATTCAATATCTGCAGGATTTAACTGATTAATTCCTGTTGTTGTTGGTGTTCCGTCAATCAAATAAAGAGGATCATTGTTGTTTACTGTTCCAAATCCTCTGATGCGAACCAAAGCAGATCCTCCAGGTCCACCTTCTGATCCGACCAATACACCAGATGCTTGTCCTTGTAAGGATTGTTCTACATTTACAGGTGATGTTGTTGCAAGCTTTTTTGTATTCACAACACTTACAGAACCGGTAATATTTCTAGTTGATTGTTTAGAATAACCAGTAACAACAACCTCTTCCAATTCTTTAAGGTTATTTTTCATTACAATATTGTAAGTGTTGCTCTCAACAACAACCTTTTGTGTTTCCATACCTATAAATGAAAATACAAGAATATCTCCTTTGGTTGCTGAAATTGAATAATTTCCATTAAGGTCAGATTGTGTTCCATTAACACTTCCATCTATTACTATATTAACAAATGGTAATGTTGCTCCCTTCGAATCTGTAATTTTTCCTGTTACAGTAATTTCTTGTGCCATGATTACGCTTGGAAAAAGCATAAAGGACACTAGAAAAATAAAATAAATCAGTTTGTTTTTCATAAAATATAGGTTTATGGTTATAGACAAATGCGCTTCTTATATTTTAGCGTGTTCAATATTACAAACTAAATCGGTTTACTAAATCGGTTTTAGAATAAAAATGCAGTAAAATTCATGAATTTGATGGTTTGGTTTGAATTTGATTGCCAAAAATCTAGCAAATAAAAAGAAATATACTATTGAGAGAAAAAAGTATAAAAACGCAAACACCCAATCATACGATTGGGTGCTTTCAGAGGGTGGGCCCACCTGGGCTTGAACCAGGGACCCCCTGATTATGAGTCAGGTGCTCTAACCAGCTGAGCTATAGGCCCTCGAAAAACTTATAAAATAAAAGCAAGCTTTTATCTTTGTTTTCGGTGTGCAATATTACATATTTGTATTGAATAATTCAATAATTGACACAAAAAATTTATGCAAAAATATGATTCAATCCCTAATATTATCTTCGATTTTGGAGGGGTACTATTAAATATCGATCCGCAAAAAGCAGTTAACAGTTTTAAGCAGATAGGTTTAGGTGATGTGGATATGATTAAAAGAGAATATGCCACCAACGGACTTTTTGATAATTTGGAGAAGGGATTAATTTCGCCCGAACAGTTCAGATCCGAAATCAGAAAACATATTTCCAATGGAGTAAGCGATGCCGAAATTGATTATGCATGGAATTCAATGTTACTGGATTTGCCATATGAAAGGTTAGAACTGTTGAATCGTTTGGAAAAAAATCATAAAATTTATCTTTTAAGCAATACCAATATCATACATTGGGAATCGTATATGAACATGATAAAAGATGTACATGGTGTTTGTTTATCAGATTTTTTTGTAAAAGATTATTATTCTCACAATATGGGTTTACGAAAACCTGATACTAAAATTTATACCGAGGTATTAAAGGCTGAAGGCTTAAAAGCAAATGAAACTTTGTTTGTGGATGACATGCTTGCCAATGCCGAAGCTGCAAGATCGGTGGGCATGATAGCGCATCATTTAAAACTAGAGGAAGGGGAAACGGTTTTAGATTTGTTTAGCCTTTAGTTTATTTTTTACGGAAACTACCCATGGTGTTATCGTAGTTGATATAGTATAATCCCGACTGAATGTTCTCAAGCTTTACTTTATCGCCAAAACCTTTAAAAACGATATTGCCATACTTGTCGTAAATCTCGTAAAGGGTTTCAGATGTAAATAGCAATTCATCTTTAACCTTTTCGGGTCCAAAGCTTACCTTTGCTTTTCGCGATTCGTGGGCAATACGGCTTGAATATTTTGGATTTCCCGTGTAATCGGTTTGCGATAATCTGAAAATATTCTTACCAGTATGGGTTCTAACCTTTAATTTGTATTTATTTACTGTTGGCAATCCGTTACCTTCCACTTCTCCAACGGTAATCCATTTGTTCCATCGGTACTGTTGTACAACAAAAGATAATGCCCCGCTTTCATTTCGTGTGGTCCAATGAAGAATGCCATTTTTGTCGACTTCGGCAGTTTGTATTTCAAACGAAGCTTTGGGTTGAATTGCTTCAGGGTTTACAATACGAGGCAAACAGCCACCTTTGTAATGCAATACAATATTTATTTTTTCTCCAAAATCGAATTCAAATTGTGATAAATCAATTTCGAATGCGCTACTGGCAATTTCATCAGCAGAAGTTTGACCATTAACGGTAACCTGAAATACGCAATAACCAACTCCCGAATCGGAGAAGGGATTCATTACATATACATTTTTTCCCAGGTAAATTCCGCTTAACTCCAGTTTATCTGCATAAGCAAAAGAAATCAGGAAAGAGAAAAAAATAAGTAGTAAGTGTTTTTTCACGCTGATTGATTAGTGATTACGTCAATATGCAAGATATAAAACTATGTGTATTAAAAAAAAGTGTTGATCAAGTTAATTGATATTATCATCAATCCAATCGCCATTCTCTTTAATAATCTGCTTTAATTCTTCAATGGCCGTATCGCTGGAAATATTCTTTATTAACAGTTCGTGTCCTTTGTATAATGATACCTTTCCGGGGCCGGCCCCAACATATCCGTAATCAACGTCGCCCATTTCGCCCGGGCCATTTACAATGCAGCCCATAATTCCGATTTTTAGGTGTGTAAGATGTGAGAATTCCTTTTTCACCTTTGCAACAACATTTTGTAACTGGAATAAAGTTCGGCCACATCCCGGACAGGAAACAAACTCGGTTTTTGTTGTTCTTACTCTGGCAGCTTGAAGAATTCCAAATTCGGTTGACAGAACTTCATTTTGTGGTAAATTTCCTTCGTTTGCAATGCAAATACCATTGGCCAGGCCATCGAAAAATAAACTGCCCAAATCGCAAGCCGATTTTAAATGCAAATCTTCCAGATTGGAATCGGTAAACTTACGTTTAAAAACAACAGGAGTTTTGCATTTCGATGCAATCAACTTTAAGGTGAAGGCACGTTGCTCGGCAAATGCATTTTGGTGTTCCGATTTACAGATTAAAACTATTTTATCGTTTGTTTTTACTTTCTCGATAAAGCCATCTGACAAATCTTCGTAGGAGCATTCCACAAAATGAATATCACAAGTGAAAGCTGTTAAATTATCGTGCAGAAATTCTTCTGTTTGGAATAAAGGGTAAGCTTTATCGGTATACTGATCTGCCAATTCCCAACATTCCTGATCTACAATAATGCCTAAATCTCCAGGATAATCGGTGAAAACCGGATCGTAACCACTTACATAGATATAATCGGCAGCCAGCTTTCCTTTTTCCCATTCCAAGCTGTTTTCATCTTGCACATATCCTGCTTTTTCGGGCAAATCGGCAGTTAAGTATCTTTCATGCGATAAATCGGACAGTACCACAGGTACTTTAGCACTTCCAATATCATTTACCAAAAGGGTAGATCGTTTGTAGAAATTAATCAAATCCACACCAGTGTTTGTAACAGGAAGAATGGCCTTGTGATTTTCCTTCGTAAGAACGTAATCAACCAGTTTTTTTCCTACCGGCGATTCTATTTCCGGATCTTCTGTTAGTGAAATGCGAACAGTATCGCCAATTCCATCATTTAAGAGCGCACCTGTTCCAACAGCCGATTTAATTCTGCCATCCTCGCCTTCGCCTGCTTCGGTTACTCCAAGATGAAGTGGAAATTGCATATTTTCTTTCTCCATTTCGCACACCAGCAAACGAACGGTTTTTACCATCATTACCGTGTTGCTTGATTTTATGGAAATGGCAACATCAGTAAAGTTTTGCTCCTTACAAATTCTAAGAAATTCCAGAGTAGCTTCCACCATTCCTCTTGGGGTATCGCCGTAGCGACTCATAATTCGATCTGACAATGATCCGTGATTGGTACCAATTCGAAGAGCTGTATTGTGTTCCTTGCAAATGCGAAGCAATGGAATGAATTTCTCGCGAATTTTCTCTAAATCTTCCTGATACTTTACATCTCCGTATTCATTGTTTTTAAAATCGGCACGTTTGTCAACAAAGTTTCCTGGGTTAATACGAACTTTATCTACATATTTTGCAGCAATTGCAGCAGCTTTGGGATTAAAATGAATGTCGGCAACCAATGGTGTTTTGTATCCTCTTTTTACCAATTCTTCTTTAATGAATTTTAAATTCTCAGCTTCTTTCGTTCCTTGTGTTGTTAAACGAACATATTCAGCACCCGATTCAATCATTCTGATTGCTTGCTTAACACTCGCTTCGATATCATTGGTATCGGTGTTGGTCATCGACTGAATTCGAATAGAATTGCTAGCTCCCATAGGAGTATTGCCAATATTTGATTCGCTTGATTTGCGACGAGAATAATTGAAAAGATCTTTACAGAAATTATGATGCTGCGAAAAACTCATTACTATTGATTTGAATTGAAACACAAAGGTAGTTAATTATGAATTATTAATTACGAATTACGAATTACGTCAGAAAAGAACGGGAGATTGATTAAATTCACAACAATTTGCATTTATTTTGGAATACAGTATTTAAATTGATTTTCTTTAATTTTAAGGACTTATAACTCTAAGTACTTTAGGCACTAAATAAAAATTCCATGTCGATTAAAGTTCAGGAAGTAAGCAAGTTATACGGAAAACAAAAAGCACTTGACAATGTTAGCTTTGAAATTAACCAGGGTGAAGTTGTAGGATTTTTAGGGCCAAACGGTGCCGGAAAATCAACAATGATGAAAATTATTACCGGTTACATTCCACAATCTTCCGGTTGGGTTGAAGTAAACGGATTAGATATAGAAGAGCATTCTTTGGAGGTACGAAGGCAAATTGGATATCTGCCAGAGCATAATCCGCTTTACCTGGAAATGTATGTGAAAGAGTATCTCGATCATGTTGCATCCATTTACAAACTGGGAAAAGCAAAAAAAACGAGAATTGCTGAGATGATTGAGCTGACCGGACTTGGTTTGGAACAAAACAAAAAGATTGGCGCGCTTTCGAAAGGATATCGACAAAGGGTTGGAATTGCTCAGGCTTTAATACATGACCCGAAAGTGGTGATTCTGGATGAGCCAACTACAGGTTTGGATCCGAACCAATTGATAGAAATCAGGAACTTGATTCAAGAAATTGGAAAACAAAAAACAGTGATGCTTTCTACTCATATTATGCAAGAGGTGGAAGCTTGTTGCGAGCGTGCCTTGATTATTAGCAAAGGAAAATTGGTTGCCGATAAAAAAATTGAAAATCTAAGTTCGGATTTGTCTGCTAAGGTGATTGAAGTGGAATTTGCCAGTGATATTTCGCTGGATATTCTGAACCAACACAAGGGAATAAAAGAAGTAATTGCTCTGGGAGATAACAGATTCAGTATTTCAAGTTCTGATGATATCCGCAAGGTAATCTTCCAAATGGCTGTAAAAAACAATTGGGAACTTCTTGAAATGAAGAGCAAAACTCAAAACTTGGAAGACCTGTTCCATCAGTTAACAGTTAACAATGATCAGTAATCAGTTATTTGTTTGAGATTTAGGATCGGATTATAAATAATTTAACCACAAATTTTACAAATTAACACGAATGGTTTAACCACAAAGGTTTTTCACAAAGGACACAAAGTGAAAAAACGTGAAGGATGATGGAATTGCAGAAATATACAGATTTCGGGAATATTCTAAGTAATTTAGTAGCTTAAATTCACCCCTCTCGGGATCTCCCCTGAAAGGAGGAGAATGTTCTAATCAAGTGTAGCAAGTCTTTCAAACTGTCAATCTATTTCATTAGTGAGTGTTTCCCTTTCAGGGAAACTGTCGACAGACTAAAGGGTGAAGGAAGAATTTAGTTTAACCCCTACAATTAAGACTTTCCACTCTTTTTCCACCTGAAACCACCTGTTTTTCAGGACTACGAATTGTTAAAAAGCATTAAAAACACCTATTGCAATATTGTTTCTTTCCGAAATAATGTTTTCCTTTGCCGAGAATTAAGTGGAAAGATTTGGCTGCTTGCAACCACAGAAAAAAATGCTAAATGGTGTTATTATCCTTTTTCTGCGTTAATACAACAACCAATTACTTTCCCGTATTTTTTAATAGTACTTAGGAGTACTTGAAGTTATAAGTACTTAAAGTTGATTGTTTCATGAAAATTTGAACAATACTTTAAACTTTAGGCACTTTAAATACTTAAAACTTAAAATCATATGGGATATTTATTTACATCAGAGTCTGTTTCTGAAGGGCATCCGGATAAAGTTTCTGATCAGATTTCAGATGCAATTCTGGACAAACTACTAGCTTACGATGCAAATTCAAAAGTTGCTGTAGAAACTTTGGTTACTACAGGACAGGTGGTTATTGCCGGCGAAGTAAAAACAAAAACTTACATCGATACTCAGGAAATTGCCCGACAGGTAATCAATCGAATTGGATACACAAAAAGCGAGTACATGTTCGATGGTTCATCATGTGGTGTTTTAAATGCACTTCACGAACAATCAGACGATATCAATCGTGGCGTAGATCGTGAAGATCCAATGACTCAAGGTGCTGGAGACCAGGGTATGATGTTTGGTTATGCTTCGAAAGAAACCGACGATTACATGCCATTGTCGCTTGAATTGTCTCACCGTTTGTTAATTGAGTTGGCTGCCATTCGTCGAGAAGGCAAGGAGATGACATATCTTCGTCCTGATTCAAAATCGCAGGTTACCATTCAGTACAACGATCAGGATGCTCCTGAAAGAGTTCATACAATCGTAGTTTCTACTCAGCACGACGATTTTGGTCCTAATGATGAGTTGATGTTACAAAAAATCAAGAAAGATGTTCGTAACATCCTTATTCCTCGTGTGGTAAAACAATTGCCAGAAAGAGTGCAAGCTTTATTCGATGATGAGTTTATTTTGCACGTAAATCCAACAGGAAAATTTGTAATTGGTGGCCCTCACGGCGATACCGGATTAACTGGTCGTAAGATTATTGTTGATACCTACGGTGGTAAAGGTGCTCACGGTGGTGGTGCTTTCTCAGGAAAAGATCCTTCGAAAGTAGACCGTTCTGCAGCTTACGCTTCACGTCATATTGCTAAAAATATGGTTGCAGCTGGTGTTACCGATGAAATTTTGGTACAACTTTCATATGCAATTGGAGTTGCCGAGCCTGTGGGTATTTACGTAGATACTTACGGAAAATCCAACGTGGAATTAAGCGATGGTGAAATTGCTGAAAAGGTTCAAGAACTTTTCGATCTTCGTCCGGCAGCAATTGAGCAGCGTTTGAAATTGCGTAATCCAATTTACGAAGAGTCAGCTGCCTATGGTCACATGGGACGCACATCAAGAACAGTTACTAAAAAATTCGAATCTCCATATTTCGGAAACATCGAAAAAGAAGTTGAATTGTTTACTTGGGAGAAACTAGACTATGTTGAGAAAGTAAAAGAAGCTTTCGGGCTTTAATCTTTCAATAGAATGATATAATAAAGAGTCATTTCCTTCGGGAGATGGCTCTTTTTCTTGCCTATAAGTTTGATAAGATAAGCTGCAAGTGTGATTGTTGATGATTTTTTAGATAAAATGATTGATGAATTCGTGATATTGATTTATAAATTCTGGAAATAGGCTAAATTATCTATGATATTCATGAGTAATCCTATATAAATCAATATTAGTTCATTAAAAATCAATAAATAATCATTAATATCTACTAAAAATTAGGATAAAGTATCGTAAATTTAGAAGAAAATCACAGTTAAAAGCATTAAAATCAAGCCTAAAATGAGTAAAAAGTATCCTATAAACGAGCTAATCTTAAAAGAAATGAAGAGACATGGGATGCGACCACCCGATTTGGCCCGTAGACTTGGTTTAAGTGTATCAACAACCTATTACTTGTTGAGTAGAAACACTATTCAGGTGGATCGACTGCGCCAGATTTGTAGGATTTTGAATACAAACTTTTTTCAAATATTGGCCGATCAGATGAATATGGATAACGATTCGGAAGCATTCAAAGATGAAGAAAAAGAGGCATTAAAAGCCGAGAATGAGACTTTGAAGAATGTGATTAGAATGTTGGGGGGAAAGTAAAAATTGCCACGCAAAGGGCGCAAAGAATTAAAACGGTAAGAACGCAAAGATTAATTACAGATTATTTACGACACGATGAATACTGTTTTTTAGAGTTTTACTATTAAAGTTTATTAGTAAACCAAGTCGTTTATCAGACAATTTGAGATAAGTTAGCAGTTGAGCAAAATGTACAGGAAGCAAATTTTCAACAGCTTTAATTTCTACAATTACTTTTTCTTCAACTAATAAATCTAACCTATACCCAATATCTTGCTTAACCTCTTTATAGATGAAAGGCATTGGAACTTGTGTTTTTACTTTTAACCCAATTTCATTTAAGTCAAAAGTAAGGGCATGTTCATAAGCTGATTCCAATAATCCAGGTCCAATCGTTTTGTGTAATTCTATTGCTCGTCCAATTATTTGATATGAAATTTCGTTTTCAGTCATGACATAAATATTGTCTCTTTGCGTTCTTACCGTTTTAATTCTTTGCGATCTTTGCGCGGATTGGATAATGTTGCACCGTATCCTTTATACTTTTTTCAATATCAATAAATTCAAACTTGAGCGCATCTTTAATTTTTAGATTCGAATACTTCCTGATGTTGTGCGAAGCCCTTGCAGTTTCTTTTGTAAAACTTGGTTGTTTAAACAAA
>JAOARS010000429.1 GCA_025210415.1 Marinifilum sp.
GCGAATCGATTGATTATATAGGAGCTGCCAATAAGAAAAGATCAGAAAACTTGAATTCTTTTTTGTTGTATCTTCAATCGGAAGAAGTGAAAAACATTTGGATAACCAACGGATTCAATCTGGGCGAATATGAATGAATTGCTAAATTTTAGTAAAGATGAATTGCTTGCAATAGGACTTTCCTTTCGAGTTGCATTTTGGTGTGCGGTGTTCATATTGCCACCATCAGTTTTGCTAGCCTGGTGGCTGGCTCGTAAGCAATTCAAAGGGAAATCAATAATCGAAGGCTTTGTAAATTTACCATTGGTTCTTCCTCCTGTTGCTACCGGATTTATACTTCTTTTACTATTAGGAACAAATGGAATAATTGGTAAGTATTTGAACGAATGGTTTGGAATTAAGTTGGCATTTAGTTTTTATGCCGCTGTAATTGCTTCTATGGTAGTTTCGTTTCCATTGGCAATTCGCGCCATGCGTTTGTCTATAGAAATGGTTGATCCAGGTTACGAGGAAGCAGCAAAAACACTTGGAGCCAATTCATTTCAAACTTTTATTCGAGTTACTTTACCACTGGCACTTCCGGGAATTATAAGTGGTTTTGTTTTGGCTTTCGCCAGATCATTAGGGGAGTTTGGTGCAACCATTATCTTTGCTGGAAATATATCAGGAGAAACTCAAACCATACCTTTGGCATTGTTTAATGAGATACAGATACCCGGACACGAAACTTCAGCTTTTCGATTGCTTTTGGTAGCTGTTGTATTTTCATTTGCAGCCATGTCGTTTTCTGAGTTTTTGGTAAAGAAACTTCATAATCGAAAATAATTAATCAAGATACACCTTTTAATATGCATGCATTATCGGCCAGATTAAGAACTCAAAAAGGAAACTTCTCTCTCGATCTTGAGGTTGATTTTCTGAAAGGAATTACTGGAGTTTTTGGTCCTTCAGGATCAGGAAAAACCACTTTAATGCATTTAATTTCAGGATTGGAAAATCCCGATGAAGGACATATTGAGATTGATGACAAGTTGGTTTTGGATACTTCTAAAAATTGGAATGTAAAATCCCGTAAAAGGCAGATTGGCTATGTATTTCAGGAAGGAAGATTGTTTCCTCACATGACAGTGCGTAAGAATTTGTTATTTGGGCGTGTTTATACAAACAAATCACAACAGATTATTCAATTTGAAGAGGTAGTAGATTTACTGGAAATACGTGATTTGCTAGAGAAAAGACCAAGAAGTTTATCAGGAGGTGAGAAACAAAGAGTAGCCATCGGAAGAGCTTTGTTGAGTGCCCCAAAATTGCTTTTAATGGATGAACCATTTTCTTCTTTGGATGTTGCCTTGCGAAGACAAATTATTCCTTACCTGATCCGAATCAATAAAAAGCTTGGTATTCCCATGTTGGTAGTCAGTCATGATTTGCCTGACTTATTAAGCCTGACACAGGAATTATTTCTGCTTCGAAATGGTAGAGTAGAAGGTCATGGCAACTATTTTGATTTGATACAGTCCGAAAAATCGCTGGATATAATGCGTGGGGCGGGACTAATGAATGTGATTCCTTTTAAAGTAGAGTCGCATGATATAGAGAATGGATTAACCCATTTGATCAATCGCGATGCCAGTCATGAAATTCATGTTGAACGCGAATTAATAAACGATTGTTGCAAAGTGGGAGATGAATTAAATGTCTCTTTGCGCCCTGAAGATATAGCAATTACACTAAGTGAAATATCCGAGATATCCATTCGCAACCAACTGAAAGGAAAGATCACCAAAATCATTAAAAAGGAAAATCGAATTTATTGCTTGGTTGATGTTGGTTTTCTTTTAATTGTTTCAATTACACAAGCATCTAAAGAAAGAATGAGTTTGAAAGAAGACAAAGAGGTTTGGTGTTTGTTTAAATCTATGGCATTACAGGTAAATAATTAGGAATTACGAATTAACAATTACGAATCTCTGTTTTGGGATTCCGACTGTGGTTCGGATTCCCAATTGTAGGTTTACCCGAGATTTTTTTAGATATGGAAACAGAGGTTTATTGCCTGTTTAAATCTATGGCATTACAGGTAAATAATTAGGAATTACGAATTAACAATTACGAATCTCTGTTTTGGGATTCCGACTATGGTTCGGATTCCCAATTGTAGGTTTACTCCGAGAACTGTTATAAAGTAATAGCATTAGATTTAGGATGTTGTTAATAACCCTGAAATTCTCTGTAATAAACTTAGTAACTACTAACTGATTATTGCTCACTGATACTTTTTACAAAGCGGACGCAGCATTCCTTCCAGCCCATTCAATTTAATTTCGTACATGGATGCCAACATCTCACCCAATTTTCCAGGAGGAAATCCTTTCTCTCGAAACCATACTAAATAAGGCTCAGGCAAATCAATAAGATATCGGCCTTTGTATTTGCCAAAAGGCATGCGCATTTGAATCAATTTGATCAATTCTTCGTTTAGTTCTGCTTTATTTATGCTATCTGTCATATCAATTTTAATCTTCAGATAATTATTTCTTTATCCTTTGTTTTTTTCTGAAGCTATTGGCTTTTAGCTTGTTGTTTATTGAACTTGGTTTGATGTAATAATTTCTTGATTTGTATACTGACCATTGAATCAGATCAATCATTATACTCGGCAAACCCACCACCAATTAGTTTGTTGCCAATGTAAAAAGCAACTGGTTGTCCTGGTGCCATTGCCCAAGCAGGATTTTCCAGATCAACCAATAGTTCATTATCATTAAGTATGGTAATTTTCGAGTAGCCTTCCGGATTTAATCCAAGACCTCTTACCACTGTGGTAATATTGTCTTGCTTGATATCCTCAATATTATGGAAATAGTAACCCGATATTCTAAGCTGAAGTTTGTTTAAATCTGCTTTTTTCTCCAGAATTAAGGTGTTGTTTTCAGCATCAATTCGGCTGACCATTAAACCTGTTTTTTCTTCTAGCTCAATACCTCGCTTTTGGCCTACGGTATAGTAAGGATAACCATCGTGCGTTCCCAATAATTTACCATTTACATCAACAGCCTTTCCTTTTCCTATTTTCTCATTTAAATCAGGAATCATCTCTTGCAGAAAGTCACGGTAATCTTTACGATCCATAAAGCAAACACCCATACTTTCTTTCTTTTTTGCGACCTCTTCAAATCCGTAGGATTTTGCAATCTCTCTAACCTCAGGTTTGGTATATCTTCCAAGTGGAGTTAGAGTTCTGGAAAGAATGTCTTGCTTCAGGTTCCAAAGAAAATAGGATTGATCTTTGGCAGGATCTTTCCCTTTGTTAATGTAGAACAAGTCATTCTCTTTCTCGATAGTGATGTAATGACCAGTTGCTATGTGATCACAATTCAATTCATCAGCCTTTTCCAGTAACAATTTCCATTTTAAATTTGGATTACACTGTATGCACGGACTAGGCGTACGGCCTGCCAAGTACTCATCCAAAAAGAGTTGGATAATGGTGTCGCGAAATTCCTTACGGGTATCGATAACATGATGTTCCAAACCGAGTTTATGAGCAAGCTTTTGAGCATCTAAAATAAAATCAGGATACTTGTCATTTTCATCATAAGAATGATTGTTGGTATAAAACCAGAGCGATACTCCAATTACTTCATATCCCTGATCTTTAAGCATCATTGCAGTTACCGAAGAATCCGTTCCTCCGCTCATTCCTAAAATCACTCTTCCTTTGCCCACTTTATTGCTCATCATGTGTAGTTCATCAATTACGAATGCAAACATATTGCTTTCGCTCAATATTCCCAAAGACTCTTATCCCGAGATTTATCCTGCTTATCGAAAAAATCAATGTTTTGTTCGGAAATTTTATAAATTCGACAGCGTAAAAAGATTTTAAAAATCAAAACTAAATTATAAAATAACGAACATGAAAAAACTAGCATGGGGAGCATTAGGCCTTGGAGCCGTTCTTGCTATTACAGTTGCTTGCTCACAGCAATCGCAAAAGGGGATTGGTGTGATCAAAAAAGAAGACATGAACTTATCTGTAAAACCAGGTGAGGATTTTTTTGAATATGCCAACGGAACCTGGATGAAAAACACTCCAATTCCAGCAGACAGAAGTCGCTACGGTGCTTTTGATATCCTTGGTGAAAAAGCCAATGAGGCAGTTCACAACTTATTGGAAGAAGCTGCTAAGGCGGAAAGTGCCGAAGAGGGAAGTAATCTGAAAAAGATTAAAGATTTCTATGCTACGGCAATGGATGAGAAAAAAATCGACGAAGTTGGGATTAAACCATTACTTCCGGAATTCGAAAGAATTGCAAGTCTGAAGAATGCTACAGATCTTCGAAAAGAATTGGTTCACCTACACCAAATGGGCATTAGTGCATTATTTGGTGCTGGTGTTGAACAGGATATGAAAAATACTGAGGTAAACCGCATGTATTTGTCGGAAGGTGGCCTTTCATTATCAGACAGAGATTACTACGTGGTAGATAACGAAACCAACCTAAATATCCGTAAAGAGTTTGTGAAGCATGTTGCCAAAATGTTCGAATTGATTGGCGAAAATGCTGATGTTGCAGTAAAAAATGCTGAGAGAATCATGAAGTTTGAGACTCGCATGGCTGCAAAATTCAACACTCGTTTAGAGAACCGAAACTATCCTGCAATGTACAATCCCAAGCCGGTTGAAACATTGATAAAGGAATACCCTAACTTCGATTGGGCAATATATTTCAAGGAAAGAGGTGCTGATATCAAAGAGTATGTAATTACAACTCACCCAAAATACATAGCAGAATTGAACCAAATGTTGGTTGATGAGAAAATGGATGATATCAAATTGTACCTAAAGTGGAGAGTATTGGATGATGCAGCAGGTTCTGTTGGAACAGAATTGGAGAAGCAAAACTTCGCTTTTTACGGAACGGTTTTAACTGGTGCCACTGAACAGCAACCACGTTGGAGACGCATGGCAGATGCTACTGGTGGTGTGTTGGGCGAAGCAGTTGGTCAATTGTACGTAGAAAAATATTTCCCGCCGGAAGCTAAGGAGAGAATGGACAAGTTGGTAAACAACTTAAAAATTGCTTTGCGCGGAAGAATTGAGAAATTGGAATGGATGAGCGATGCTACCAGAGCTGAAGCTTTGGCAAAGCTTGATGCTTTTGGTGTTAAGATTGGTTATCCAAACAAATGGGAAGATTACTCGAAACTAGAAGTTGGAACTGATTCTTACATCCAAAACTTGTGGAGATCAGCGAAATTCTACGATGCGAAAAATATTGCAAAATTAGGCCAGCCTGTTGATACTGAAAAATGGGGCATGACTCCACAAACAGTAAATGCATACTATCACCCATTGTTGAACGAAGTAGTATTTCCTGCAGCAATTCTTCAGCCTCCATTCTTCTATTTGGATGGCGACGATGCTGTAAACTATGGAGCGATTGGAGTTGTAATTGGCCACGAAATGACTCACGGTTTTGATGATGCAGGTCGTAGATTCGACAAAGATGGTAACATGAGAGACTGGTGGACTGCTGAAGATACCGAGAAGTTTAATGCTAGAGCAGAGAAGTTGGTTGAGCAGTTCAATGGATTCTACGCATTCGAAGATCTTCATGTTGACGGTAAGCTAACGCTTGGCGAAAATATTGCTGATTACGGTGGATTAACTGTTGCTTTGGAAGCTTACAAAATGACATTGAATGGTGAACAGCCAGCAGATATTGAAGGTTTTGATCACATGCAGCGTTTTTTCCTTGCTTATGCTAAAGTTTGGAGAGGAAACACTCGCGATAAATACCTAAGAAAACTGATTAAGGAAGATGTTCACTCGCCAGGTAGATACCGTGTAAATGGTGGTTTGTTCAACATTCCTGAATTCTACGAAGCATTCGAAATTGCTAAAACAGATCCATTGTACCGCACCGAAGAACAACGTGCAGTAATCTGGTAAAATACAAACCTGTCAGTGCTTATAGACCTGGCAGCATTAAAAAATATAGCCATCTCTTTTGCAGGGATGGCTTTTTTTGTTGATTAAGCTCATTTTTAATAATGAAATTTGCTTGGGTTACAACCCAAGGCAAAGGGATTTGTTTTGCACGAACCATTTTTATATGCCCTTTGCTTTAGCTGAGGGCTTTTAAAATAGCAAAATAGAATTTTTATACAAGCTCAGCTCGCAAACTAGAACCAACGAGGAGTCCACTCAAAAAAAAGCTGTAGTTTTGATGTGCTCTCACTTTGGATGAGGGTATCAATCATTTGTAACCTTCTTTAATAAACTGAGAGCATCACTTGAAGTGATACCCACAGGTAGAAGAAAACTATATTCTGCCCGCAA
>JAOARS010000430.1 GCA_025210415.1 Marinifilum sp.
CCAACTGCAAAAGTGTACAATCACAAGCTACGATCGAAAACCAATAATTTAATTGAAGAAGCCGATATTTTCGAAGTTATTCTTCTTAATAAATTAGGAAATGTAACTGAAGGTAGCCGTTCCAATCTATTCTTTATAAAAAATAATGCTTTGTACACTTCGCCCAACAACGAAGTTCTGAATGGCATTGTTCGTGGCAAAGTTTTAAAAATTGCTGAATCATTAAATATTCCGATTCATTTTAAGTCTATTTCTTATGAAGAGCTTCCCCAGTATGAAGCAGCATTTTTAACGGGGACTTCTCCAATGATTTTGCCAATTAGGAGAATTAATTCGTTAAGTTTTTCAGCTAATCATCAAATGCTTGCTGATATTCTGAAAGCATACGGCAAAGTTGTGGAAGAAAATTTAAATGGTGGACAGTAATTCCTAATGCTATAATTTTGGAAATCCCAATTCAGTTTTCACTCCTGAGAATTGAGTTTTCGAATCAATAAACTCATTTATCTGATATGAATATGTTCTGCCATTGGTAAGAACTTTGTTCAAAAGTTTCATTCTATCACAAGTTATTTGTAAAGAATTATCTTTTACAAATTCTGATTTTTCAATATCAATCTTCCTGTTTCCTAATCCATTGTCAGTAATTTCACACTTTAAATATCCATCTTCTTCCAAAATAAATCGAATAACCAATTTTCCCGCTTTATTCAGTTTACCAATTCCATATTTTATGGCATGTTCTAAAAATGGCTGAATTAGCATAGGTGGCATTTTAATGTTATGAGGATTTATATTTTCATCAACATTAATTAAAAAGCTGAATTTTTCCTCAAATCGCATTTGTTCCAATTTTAAATACAGTTTTAAATAGGCCAATTCCTCAGTTAAGGATATCATATCCTTATTGGCATTGTCAATATTATTTCTTAGAACCATTGAAAAATCAGACAGGTATTCCAAAGCCTTATCTTCTTTATCATCTAAAATGTAACTTTGAATGGAGTTTAGGGAATTAAAAATAAAATGAGGGTCGAGCTGGTATTGAAGAGCTTTAATCTTTAAACCAATTACCCTATTAAATTGCTTTGTTCTTTGCTTCTCTTCAAACCTAATTCTTGTTCTGTAGTATTTAATGGCATGGTAACTTAAAGCAATGGTAGCAATTATTAATGCAAGCCAAAACCAGGTAGTTTTCCACCAAGCAGTATCCAGCATAACATCAATAGAATATTTGGATGTTTTATCGGAACTTAATTTTCTTGCTTCAATTTCGAAATTATAATGTCCTCCTTTTAAATTAGAATAAACCACTTCCGTTGAGGTCTTCCATTCTGACCATTCTTTATCTAAACCAACCAATCGATAACGATACCTTATATTTTTCAGGTTGTCGCAATACAACATTCCATACATTAAACTTACGTAGCTTTCATTGTAGTTTAAATGGATCGGATTTTTAGGAATATTTGTCCATTTGTGAACTTCTGATTTTTTAGACTTCCAATTGTTATGTTTTATTTTAACTCCCAACAAAGATGGCTGATAAGCAGTTGTATCACTATTAAAAGCATCAGTTTCAATTTTCATTAAGGCATGATTGGAGTTTACCCAAATATTCCCATTTTCATCAACTAAAGATTCATAGCCCCTGAATGTAATATCTTTCTTTGCATTCCAAAATCTATACCTTAGAACTGAGTCCGGATGCCAGGTTTTGTATTCAAATCTATGTATTCCTAAATTGGTACCACACCAAATTGAACCATCCGACAGATATTGAAAACCATGAACCGAGATTCCTTCTAATCCATCTCTGTAATCAAGAGAATCCTGAATTATTAATTTATTACCTTTATTTTTTAACTTGTAAAGAATTCCATTATTTCCTCCGGCAATTATAGATGAATCCGGCAAAACTAACATGTCATTTACCACATTATGAATTCCGCTATTGTTTCGCCCAAATTTATGAACTACTTTCTCTCCAAATCGATAAATTCCGTGATTCTCCGTTGAAACCCATATGTATGAGTCAAATTCAATTATTTTAGTGATTCCTATTTTGTCCTTAACTGATAAGTCCATATGAATCACTTTCGGATCATTATCGTTACATCCACAAGTTATAAATTGCTTTCCATTATAACAGAATAACTTTTGATTTGAGAGGATTATAAATTTAAGTGCATTAGTAATTCCATGATACTTCAGAAAAAATGAATTACTATTTAAGGTAAAAAAACCATGATTTGTTGCAATCCAAATGATATCGCCTTTGTTTTCAATATCATTAATGATTACATCAATATCTTTCTTTGATGAAGGCAGTAGTTTTTGAAAAGCTGAATGATTGATTTCCTTCAGTACTTTTTTATTCTTAAATTTTACTACTTTATTATTTCCTGCCAATATCAATGATCCATCATAAAGAGATACAAAATCTTCAATGTATTTACTTTTCGGCATTAATAATGCTACATCGAACAATGTGAAAATAGATTGTTTTAGATGTATAAGTCCATGATTTTTTGTTCCCAACCATATATCACCAGTAAGTTTATGCTTAAAAATTGAATGAACAAAAACTCCATGCAAATCATTTTCTTCAAGAAAATCGATGCAAAAATTTTCTTTTAATAAAATTAACTTCCTGTATTCCAATCCGTTCTGAAAGTAACGCAAGAGTAGAATTTTCTCGTTTTGTCCCGACAAGCAGTTTAAAACATCACAAGATATTATCTCCTTGTCAGATTTCAATAAGAGCTGATCTCCAATATTAATTTCCCCATTGAACTCACTTCCTAATTCAAGAATCTGATTTTTAGTATTTATTATTTTTTTAAAACTTCCGGATTTAAATGTATAACTTCCCAACTTTAATTTTGGAAATATGATCAAATTCTCACCATTATCAATAGTTCTTGCAACATTTAATTTCTTGCTTTCATTTAATAATGAAAACTTTACCTTATCATCATTTCTATCGTCAATAAAAATTCCATCAGATGTTCCAACGATTAATTGGTTGGAAAAAATTTCAACAAATCGAAAATTATTTAATGTATTTTCTTTTGAATGTGCTAACACTTCCAGATTTTCACCATCGAATTCGCATACTCCAACACCTGATGCAGCAATTATAAGATTCCCATTCAGGTCTTCGGTAACACAATTTACTTTTTCTCCTTGTAAACGGTTCAATTCCTTCCTATACTTTACCTCGTAACCATTAAATTCACACAGTCCGGCATCGGTAGACAACCAAATAAGTCCTCTGGAATCCTCAAAAATATGATTTACACTATTACATGGCAAACCATCTACTTGTGTAAAATCATTAATGGGTTTATAATCTGCAATTGCCTTAATTGCAGACAAAAGAAGAAGCAGAATTGTAAATTGTATTTTAATTTTCAGATTCATAATGCAATTATACCAATTATGCTATGAAAAAAAAGGTGCCAAATGTGTCAAGTTAAATCACTTCAGTAATTGAAACACTAATTTAAAAACTAAAGCACTATATATCAGCATATAATTCAAACAAATTCTTTAATCTACCGTAATAAGACTAAATTTCTTTAATAAAAGAACATTGTTTCGATAAATAGATTTAAACATTAAATTAACTTTGCAAATTATTAATAGTTCGTTAATTTTTAGTCATTAGTTTGATTTACAAGACACTCAAGAACAAACTATTACAAATTTACGCCTTAAATACGTAAACTATTGTAAATATGACAGTTAAAAGATATCGACAAAATATTGAATTATAATAATCTAAGAATAAATAGATATGCTGTTTAAGTTAGAGAAAGCAAGCATCGAAAAAGCCATTGAACTTTTTGCACACAATCAAAACTTCACATACACTGCACAACCCAGATTAAAAGCCCTTTATGCAATAAAAAAGGAGTTTAAACATATTTCTGAATTAGATTGGCATTTTGAATTTGACAATGTTAATGTAAATCAAAACAGGCTTATTGTTGAATACCAACAAAATAAGAGCGAAGATTTTAAATTCTTCTATGAAATTCCTCTTTCAATTAATTTCGAGTTACGTGTGTTTTTTGCAAAATCATCAGTTCATTTTTTAGACATATACAATTTTTTATTGTCTAATAAATTGATAAACGAAAATCAATTTAGGCTAAAGGCAGAATATCATACTATTCCACATCTTATCATTAATCAGAATACAAAAAGGTACAATACAGGTATTCTTAATAAAATTAAGAATAATAATGATTTTGACGGACTACCAATTGACGACAATATAAAGAGCGAATTTGACCTTGGATTTCAAATTTTTAATCCTATTTTTAATCAAGTACTTAGTCAATTTAAAATTTGATTTGGTAAAACAGCATGAACTCAACCCCAAGTAAATCTCTCAAAACCAAAATGAGCATTAGTAGAGCCTACTTTATGCTATTTTTAATTCTGACTATTACATTTTTAGTCGGATTTGGCGGAATATGGATATACACAAAGTTTAATGAGTTCAATACAGAATCGAATAATCTAAAAAAGGAATACATTGAAAAACAAAAAGATATTTTGGTACAAAAAGCCGATGAATGCATTGACTTTATCAACTATCAAAATACCAGAGCAGAATCGCATTTAAAACACAGACTTGAAACTTTTGTAAATCAGGCACACTCAATTGCAATTCATATTTATAAAGAAAACAAAGGAAAACTTTCTGATTCAGAAATTAAAATGCGTATTAAAGAAGCCATTTATCCTTTAAGACTTAATGACGAAAGAGGGTATGTTTTTATTAACAATTTAAGTGGCAAAGGTATTCTTTATCCTTATTCTAAACAAAACGAAAACAAAAACTTAGTCAACTTTAAAGATATCAATGGAAATTACATTGTAAAAAATGAAGTTGAATTAATGAAATACAAGGATAGCGCTTTCATTAAATATGAAAATACCAGGCAGTTAAAAAACAAATTTAACGCTTATACCAAAATATCTTATATCAAGAAGTTTTCTCCTTATAACTGGTATTTTGGAAGTTTTGCATTTCTTGACGATTTGCAATCTGAAATTCAAAAGGAAGCTCTTATTCGAATTAGTCAAATCAATGAAAATCAAGACAATTACTTCTTTGTATATAAAAAAGACGGAACTTGCTTGTTACATGCAGATTCGGCCAGCATAGGAAAAAACTATAAAGATTATATTAGCAAGGCTCGCAGAGACAATGTGAAACAGTTGATTAAAGCAGCCGAACTTGAAGAATCTGGTTTTGTAAATTATCAGAATCTTGATTCGAAAAAAAACAGAAAGATATCTTACATTCAATTGGTTAAGGAATGGGATTGGATAATTGGTGCTAGCCTTATTACAAGTGAAATAGATAAGAACATTGAAATTGCAAAAGCTGAATTAAAAAGTAATGTTAGAAAATACATATTTCAAATTGTATTGCTAATTGTTTTCGCAATTATAGTTCTATACATTACTTCAAAAACTATTTCTGCAAAAATGAAGCAAAATTTCACTTCATTTAATAATTTCTTTAGAAAAGCTTCCACTCAATCATATCAGGTAAACATTAATGAACTTCACTTTTCTGAATTTCAGGATATGGCAACAACGATTAATCGTATGATTGATATTAGATCTCAAAAAGAAAAAGAACTTCTAATTGCAAGAGAAAAGGCTGAGGAATCAGATCGATTAAAATCTTCTTTTCTGGCAAATATGTCGCACGAAATTCGTACTCCAATGAACGCTATTATTGGTTTTTCTGAACTATTGCAAGAAGATGATCTCCCTTTTGAAACAAGGCAACAGTTTTTCACTCATATTAGTAATAGTGGAAACTCACTACTCAATCTTATTAATGACATTATTGATTTTTCGAAAATAGAATCAGGAAAACTGAAGGTTTCAAAAACTTACTACAGTTTAAATCAACTGTTTGATGAATTGTATCATACTTTTCAAAAGATTAAAACAGGTAAGGGAAAAGATCATATTGATTTGAAATTTACCAAAGGCTTGGAGGAAACGGAATCAGTTATTTATACAGATCCGTTGAGGTTGAAGCAAATTATCACAAATCTTATTGAGAATGCTTTAAAGTTTACCGAAACCGGAAGCATTCATGTTTCATATCAATTAAACGAAAGTAATCTGATTTTTACTGTAGAAGATACTGGCATTGGGATTTCGCCTGAAAAGCAAAAAATAATTTTTAGCAGGTTCCGCCAGGCAGATGATTCTCATGCAAGAAGATATGGTGGTACCGGACTAGGTTTATCTATTTCGAAAAAATTAGCTGAACTATTAAATGGCGATATGTGGGTTGAGTCAACCGAAGATGTTGGCAGTAGCTTCTTTGTTAGTATTCCTTACCTGATAGATGAAAAATCGAATGTTGCACCAGTTAAAACAATCTCAAAAAATCAATTCAATAAAGACTTAACCGGCAAAAAAATATTGATTGTAGACGATTACAATGTAAATATCACATTAATTAAACAAATGCTTCAATCAACAGGTGTTACTCTTTCGTCAGCTGATAATGGAAAAACTGCTGTTGAAGAATGTGGAGCTTCACATTTTGATTTGGTATTGCTAGATTTACAAATGCCTGAACTAAACGGTTATGATACTTTAAAGCTGATTAAAAAGGATAATCCGGAAATAAAAATTGTAGCACAAACGGCCTATGCTCTGGCAAACGAAAAGGAACAAATTATGGAGTTTGGATTTGATGGTTATATTGCCAAGCCAATTATCAAGAAAAACCTTCTCAGTTTAATAAATGAAATGATTTAAAAATGAGGACATTTTATTCGTCCAATTTGTCTTCTTCTTCTTAAAGCTATTTCCTGGCAACTATTTTTTTTCCTTTTCCTGTTCTTGAATCTCATTAGGAATGATATTTCATGAGCCCCTGTGTTGGTATGAATCAATTTTGAAACAGTTTTATCGTAACTGTATGCAACCTGCCACCAATCTCGCATTACACCAAGCTGTAAAATAACAGCATCATATTCTAATTCCAGATTATCTCTATACCACATTCCCACAATAAATGAACCTTTTGAAAGATACAGTCCGTAATTAAACTGTTTATTTGTTCCCTGTTGCTGATAAAGAAAATTAGGAGCCAATCCGATATCCGTTTGATGCAGTCCTCTTCTGAACACAGGCACATTTACACCACAGTGTAAGGTATATTTTCTTGGTAATTTCGAATAATCACTTTCCTCTTTATAAGCTTCATCAGGTTCTGTTAAATGATGAGCTGCAAAACCAATAAACCAATTTTTATATGATGCTATTAATCCTGATGAAAAATCAATGTAGTTTCGGCTTAAATGATCAATTGCACTTTCACTAGTAAATGGATTGATTAATCCATTAATATAAAACTCATCTGTTTGATCAGGAAAAGTAAAATTCGAATCATTCAGTTTTCTTTGAATAAAAGATGTTTGAAATCCGGCCTTTACAGCTAAATTTCTTGAAACTCTTAATGTGTAAGAGTACATTCCACTAATTGTGGTGGTACTAATGGTTCCATCTCCTTGTTCATCCTGCATAACCTGCAATCCAACTCCTCCACCAAGAGGATTAACGTATTGATCGTAAGCAACACTGTAAGTTACATATGCTGAACTAATTTCAGGCCATTGATTTCTGTAATTCATTGATACGCGAGTATCAAAATCAGAACCTGCAAAAGCAGGATTTAAGTAAACCTTATTTGCATAGAATTGCGAAAACTCAACATCTTGCGAATATAAGTTGACAGAATTGATTAAAAAGAATAATATGCCTGCTATAAATAGCCTTTTTCTATTCATTATCTAAACAATGTTACTGTTCCGTGAGCACGCTCTTTTCCACCATAGAAAATAATCCAAACGTAAACTCCAATTTCAGCGTTCTGGTTTTTATAAGTTCCATTCCAACCTTCATGCTTTAACTCATTATTAGCAACCATGTTCTTTTCAAGTTTAAAAACTTGTTCGCCCCAACGGGTGTAAACATACATTTCAAAATCGGTTACCACACCTTTAAATACCGGGTAAAATATTTCATTTGGCCCCTTTCCATTAGGTGTAAACACATTTGGCACAACCATTTTAGGTTCCAAAAGCTTTACAGCAATTGATGCCTGAGCAACACAACCAAATTCATTTTTTACTTCAACATTGTAATCTCCGGCATCATCAACCTCAATACTTCTCCAATCTGATCCTGTATTCCAATGGTATGAAGAATATCCGGATCCAGCATCCAATGTTAAAGTTTGTCCTTTATACATACTTAACGCATCAGCCTTAATTTCTACTTCCGGTGTAGGGTAAACCTCTACACTAATTGTATCAGTTCCCATTATTCCATACATATCCCAAACTTGTACAGTATAATCATCAGAATTATTTACTGTAATTGTTCTGGTTGTTTCTCCCGTACTCCATAAATACCTTTGCCAGTTTCCTGCATCTAACATTAAAGAAGTGCCCTCACAAATACCTGCATTTCCTCCTAAATTTATCGATGGCCTTGGATTAACAGCTACTTTTACTTTACCATTACCTCTACATCCGTTAACATCTACAACATTAACCGAGTATTCTCCATCTTTTTCCACTTTCAGGAACTGGGAATCTTCCTGATTACTCCATTCATATTCCACATAACCACTACCTGCATCCAAAATAATTGAACTTCCTTCTGCAATAACAGTATCTCTTCCCAAATAAACTTCCGGATTTTTGTGAACGAATATATTAATATCATCTTGTCCTGTACAACCAAATTCATCTGTTGTTTTAAGCGTGAAATTTCCTTCCTCGTAAACGTAAATTGCTCTTGTTGCTCCACCAGGAATCCATTCTGTATAATATCCTTCAGGAGCTTCCAATATTAACTCTTCTCCTTCACAGATATATAAATCCGGTCCAAGATCAACTATAGGAAGGTCATGAACAATAACTTCAACCGAATCATTCCCAATACAGCCATTAATATCTTGAACTCTTACGCGATAAACTCCCGCTTCTGTCACTTCTCTGGTTTGTGTCGTAACTCCATCACTCCATAAAAATTCTACTCCGTCACCAATATCTAATTTTACAGATTCTCCATAACACATATCTACTCTATCTGGCAATGGTGAGTTAGGCAACTCAATTATTTCCACATCTACTCCATCTTCTGCAGTACACCCATCAAGGTTTTCAATTTGCAAATCATATCTTCCAGATTCTCCAATTGTAATTGAGTAAGTATTTGCTCCAGTAATATTTTCTCCATCCTTACTCCATTGATATCTGTATCCCGTAACATTTGGCCCTTCAATATAAGTTGAGTCTCCATGACAAACTAAATTGGTCGTGTAAATCAAATCAAATTCAAAATTTGGTAAAATACTTATATTTACATCATCCGTTGTGGAACAGCCGTTGGCATCCGTTACAACTACTGAGTAATTTCCTGATGCTGAAACCGTAATGCTTTGTGTGGTTTCGCCTGTTGACCACAAGTATGTTGATCCTGCATTGCCTGCATCCAAGGTAATTGTTCCGCCTGAACAGGTTGCCTGATCTGCTCCAAGATTGACAACTGGATTAGGGTGAAC
>JAOARS010000431.1 GCA_025210415.1 Marinifilum sp.
AACTCTCTATTCGAAGATAATGCAGAGTATGGTTACGGTATGGCAGAAGGTGTGAACAAGATGCGTGCTCGTATTGCTCAGCGCATGGAAGAGAACATGGATGCTGTAAACGAAGCTACTAAAGCTGCATTTGCTGAGTGGTTAGAAGGAAAAGACAATGCTGAAGCTTCTGAAGCTGCTTCACCAAAAGTATTGGCTGCTCTTGAAAATGAAACTCACGAAGTTGCTAAAGAAATTAAGAACCTTGAGCAATACCTAATCAAAAAATCTATCTGGATCTTTGGTGGTGACGGTTGGGCTTACGATATTGGTTTCGGTGGTCTTGATCACGTATTGGCTTCTGGTGAAGATGTAAATGTATTGGTAATGGATACTGAGATTTACTCTAACACTGGTGGACAGGCTTCTAAAGCAACTCCTGTAGGTGCTGTTGCTAAATTTGCCGCTGCTGGTAAGCGTATCAGAAAGAAAGACCTTGGTATGATTGCAATGTCTTACGGATATGTATATGTAGCTCAGGTTGCTATGGGTGCTAACCAAGCTCAGTACTACAAAGCATTGAAAGAAGCTGAAGCTTATCCAGGACCATCATTGATCATTGCTTACTCTCCATGTATTTCTCACGGATTGAAAGCGTCTATGGGTAAATCACAAGCTGAGGAGAAGAAAGCTGTTGAAGCTGGATACTGGCAATTGTATCGTAACAACCCAATGTTGGAAGCAGAAGGTAAGAATCCATTTGTACTTGACTCGAAAGAGCCTAAGTGGGAAAACTTCCAGGATTTCTTATTGGGTGAGGTACGTTATACATCACTTCAGAAATCATTCCCTGAAGAAGCTAAAGAATTATTCGAAGCTGCAGAAGAGAATGCGAAGTGGAGATATAAAACTTACAAGCGTCAAGCTTCATTAGATTATTCTGAAGAAGAAAAAGAACTTGCATAAGTTTTTGATCTAATAATATCATGAGGGGCTCTGTTTGAGCCCCTTTTTTTGTTTTATTTTCTGGCATTTTTGTTTTTGAAAAATATTTACTTTATTTGTAAATGAATATTCATTCATTTAATAATTAAAATGAGAAAAATAGATACTAATAAGATTGAGAGAATAAAAGTTGAGACCAAAAAATTAATAGTTGAAAGAGGGTACCATGGAGCATCGATAGCTGAAATTGCCAGGCGAGCTCAGGTTTCTGATGGATACCTTTATCGACACTATTCAAACAAATCAGAATTGGTAAGAGATATTTTTGAGAAGCAACTAAAGCAGTTTCATGATTTTATTATTGACTTATTAGATCAAGTAAAAACGGTTGAAGAACTTACAGGGGGTATTATCGATTTCTTATTTAATCTTTCAGATCAAGAACCATATGCCATTCAATTTGCTCATATGTTAGTTTACGATCATGAGTTTGAGTATCCAAAATCGAGACATGAAGCTATAAGTGAAATAATGGATAAGATATTAAAATTAGGTGCCAGCACTTATGAAATATCTGATCGTTGTACCCAAATGGATATATTGCTGACAATTCTAACTATTCCAGTAAAGTATATAGAGTATAGTAAAAAAGGCTATGGCTCTTTCAGTGATAAAGAATCTATCAAAGAAAACCTTGTAATGACTTGTATGAACGCCCTAAAATAATCAATATGGAAGTAATAAAAACCCTCGAAAACATCGACTTTAAAACTATTTACCAAGCCTTTAATGAGGCATTTGCAGATTATGATGTACCAGAAATGAGTTATGAGCAATTACTACAAATGGTTACCCGAAGAGGCTATGATCCCAAAATATCCTTTGGTGCATTTATGGATGACAGACTGGTAAGTTTCACATTAAATGGTTTAGGAATGTGGAACGGCAAAACAACAGCTTATGACACTGGAACTGGTACGGTTAAGGAATATAGAGGAAAGGGACTTGCTAAAAGGATTTTTCAGTTTGCAGTACCAATTTTAAAGGAGAATGGTATAGAACAATATCTTTTGGAAGTGATGCAACACAATACGAAGGCTGTCAATTTGTACTCTAATCAAGGATTTGAAGTGAGTAGAGAGTTCGATTATTATGTATCAGAAAAAAGTAAAATACTATTAAATGACAAAAAGCTGAATCCTTATGTTGAACTAAGAGAATTATCATTAAATGACTTTTCAGAGCCTGCAGCATTTTTGAATCACCAGCACTCATGGCAAAATTCTTTCGATTCTATTCATCGAGGAATAAACCATTTCAAAGCTATTGGAGCTTATAAGAATGGGAAATTAATAGGATATGGTATCACAGAGCTTAATTCAGGCGATATCACTCAATTGGCAGTAGATTCAAAGGAAAGAAGAAAAGGTATTGCAACTGGATTGCTTAAGGCATTATTTGAGATCATTCCAGGTAATTCAGTAAAAGTTATTAATACGATCAAGACGGATGAATCAACAAAACAATTTTTAAACAGTTTTGGCTGGGAAGCATGCGGAAGTCAATATGAAATGATCCTTTCTTTATAATCGAGCTATTATTCAGGATTTACATTCTTGCAAAAACCATTTGAATGTCGGAAAGCTGACAGTTTAAAAAAACTTATCGCCGTAACTTTTTTTAAGATTTAAATTCAGGATAGTTATGAAAAAGTTAAGATATGTTTTAATTGGTTTGATTATACTGTTTGTGTACTCCTGTAGTAGCAGCAGTGATGATGATGGAATGATGCCAGATCCCGATCCGGATCCAATGGTCGATTTTACGGTTAGAACCGTTACTAAAACTGCAAGTCACCCTTGGTTTGGCGAAGGAAGTGCAATTGGATATACGATTAATGGAATTGAGGGGAGTCAACTGAATTTGATGCGTGGCACCAAGTATGTCTTTGATATCAATACACCCACTCATCCATTTTATATTAGCACTGACGATACAGGAGTTGGTGCAGGTGAAGTAAGCAATGGAGTAACAGGAAGCAAGACCCAAAACGGAACTTTAACTTTTACTCCTAATTCAAATCATCCTGAT
>JAOARS010000432.1 GCA_025210415.1 Marinifilum sp.
AAAGTACGTTCAACAGCTTCTACCGCCAAAGTAACTTCCGAAAGTTTGGAAAGACAAGTGACTGTTAACCTTGATGACCGAATGGAAGGATTAGCAACAGGTCTTAACATTAAGGCAGTGACACGTGATGGAGGTCAGGAATCATTGGAGTTGGTTGTTCGTGGTATATCTACTTTCGATACCGAAGGGGAGACAGGAAATAAAGACATTCAGGCTTTAAATTCACAGAACCGCCAGCCGCTTATTGTTGTTGATGGTTTTCCTTACGACGGGCCTTTTAACGATATTGATCAGTCTACAATTAAGTCGATTGATGTATTGAAAGATGCTGCTGCAACTGCACTATGGGGATTGCGCGCATCAAATGGTGTTATTGTGATCACAACTAAGCGTGGTAAGGCAGGAAAGCCAACCGTGTCGTTCTCTACCAACTGGACATTTGGCACTAAGCAAGACTTAGATGATTTTGGCTTTGCTTCATCTGCTGATGAATTAGCTCTTCGTAATCAGTACATGGAGTTTAAACCGACAAGTAACTCACCCTATAAAACGATCAATTGGCAAACGACAAGTAGTTATGGTAAACCCAGTTATAGTAACAAATATCAAGCTTTAGATGCGTATGATGCTATCTGGGCTGATTTTTACGCCAGTGGGCAAACAACTGCTGATAAAGATGTTCGTGATGCTAAGCTTAATGCTTTAAAGAAGAATGATTCGCATGGAGATTTTCAGGATATGTTTCTTCGTAACGGTTTTTCAGCCAATAACACATTAAGTATCCGAGGAGGTTCTGATTATGTGAACTATAGTTTTACAGCAAGTCATACACATGAAAATAAAACACGTGTAGGTGATGATTTCGAGCGTTTAAACCTTAGTTTAACCACTGACATTCGCTTAAATGATAAATTAAGCACCTCATTTGATGTTAGCTTAGCCAATACAAAAGAGAATGCAAATGGTTTAGGTATTAATGATCTTTATACCGGTCAAAGAATTCATAGATATTATGATTTGAAAGGTGATAATGGTAATGCCGTTGCTATTAAAGATACCTATGCGCCTTTTAGAGATGAGTTTGCTTCTCTCGGATTTGACTCAGCAGAACTAAATCCGTTGAACGATCTTAATTTAAATGATAATGTTAATCGTAGTAGTAACTTAAGGTTAGCAGCAGCTCTTAACTATGATATTACCAACTGGCTATCTGCTCATGCAAAATATCAGTATAACACCATTGAGAGCACTGTGCGAAATATTAGAAGCGTAGAACATTCCAGCATGCGAAATACCATGAACAGGTATGTGATGACACCGGACCAAGGGGATGGTGAAGGTGTACAGCGTGCAGTTCCTTATGGTGACTGGTTAGAGAAGCAAAGAAACCTTAATACGAATACAGTTGTGCGTGGTAATCTTGACTTCTATAAGGTAATTAACCTTGATCATGTGCTAAGTGGTACTGCCGGTATGGAAGCTACATCTAACATCACATCTTCTAACAGGCAGAAGTTTGTGGGGTATAATGATGAAACTGGTTTATATGATATTGCTTTTGCGCAGGAGCAGTGGATGACAGATAACCATAATGTAACCTGGCCTACTTACACAGCTGTTGGCGATCAAGTGGTAATAGGTAAGCAAGAGCCTTATTTGGGTAAAACTTCTTATACCTATAATGAAGAATATAGACCTGAAGAAGAAATGCGTACGATCTCTACCTTTTTTAATGCAGGATATAGCTATAAGGCCAAATACAATATTGAGGGTTCATATAAAATAGCTCAGGGTACAGCTTTTGGTATCAATGCGCGTTTGGCAAAGAATAAATATTGGGCTTTAGGCGGATCATGGAATATTAATAAAGAAAATTTCATGAAGGACATTGAATGGATCAACAGCTTAAAGTTAAGAGGTTCTTATGGTGTTAATGGAAATATGCGTAGAGGTTTAACAACACAAACAACGATCTACTACAGTAATAAAAACTGGGTGACAGGAAGAACGTTTGCAAATATTGCTTCATCGGCCAACCCTAACCTGGCACCTGAGAAAACAACCAGTAAATCAATTGGTGTTGACTTTGGTTTCTTTAATCGCTTAATGGGTTCGATTGATGTGTATGAACGATTCAGTGAAGACCTGTTGGTTACCGATCAGGTAAATGATACTTATGGGCTTGGTAATGTAATGATTAATGCCGGAGAGATATCTAATAAAGGTATTGAGCTAAGCTTGCAAGGAGATGTGCTTAAGAAAAAAGATTTTAGTTGGCGTGCTATCTTAAATCTCTCCTATAACAAGAACGAGGTGTTAAAGTATGGTAAAAGAGTACCCACTTCGGCCAGTAGTTATTATAGATATGTTAAAAATGGCGAGACTAAAGTTATAGGTAAGGAATATTCAGTGAGGGCTTTCTACGACTGGGCCGGCTTAGACGATAATGGTAACCCAATGGTATATAACAAAGATGGTGAAAAGATATCATATGCTGATGAAGAGTTTGTTAACCTGACACAAGATGATATGGTTATCTCAAAGCCTTTTGATGCGCCTTATTATGGTGGTTTATCCAATGTATTAACCTACAAAAATTGGACGCTCTCATCTTTAATGACATTTGAGTTTGGTCATGTGTTTACAGAGAACTTGGAAACGAAATATGCGACTTATAGCCCAAGTTCAGATATAACGGCACATCATAAAGATATTGCCAATGCATGGACACCTGATAATACCAATACTTATATTCCGGCTTTACCAGCAGATGCAGCAGCATATTCCAGCTACGACAGAAGATATGCGTTTATCTATTCAAATGCAGGGATACAAGACGCAGCTCATATCCGATTGAAAGATATTACGCTCAATTACCGTTTGAAGAAAGGTGCGTTAGATAAGGTGGGGATTAAAAATGCCAGTTTTAATTTCCAGGTGCGTAACTTAGGTATAATATGGGCAGCAAATGATAAGAATATCGACCCTCAGTCAGTTCCTTTCTCAGGTCGAGCCATGAACTTTGGTCAGAATTTCCGTTCGTCTTATCGTCCTGGTATCAAAGTGCCTGTGTCATTTGTAATAGGAGCTAAGTTTGAATTTTAAAATTTATGAAAATGAGATATCTTAATTTAGTATATATAGGTTTGGTATTTTTAATGGCATCGTGCGATGACTATGTAAATATCACGCCAAAAGGAAATGCCATAGCTGAGGATCTTGATGATGTTAATGCGATGCTCGAGTATGCACAGCTATTATCAACATCACGTGGCTTCGAAAATGATGCACCAACTCTTTTGAATGATAATATTCATATTAAAGATGCAGAATTACTTGATTTTGAAACGGTATATGGAGGTATGAATAAGACCAAAGCTTATATATACCGTATGGAGGATGTGTTTTATCCCAGCAGTGAAAATGATGGTGGATGGATGCCTTATAATGTTATTTCTTATTGTAACTATTTATTGGAAATAATCCCAGGTATGGAAGGCGATGATAATGTGAAGAACCAATACATGGGAGAAACATTAGTGCACAGGGCTTTTGCTTATTTCCGTTTGGTGAACTACTATGGATATCATTACGGTACACCACAAGCTTCGCAAGAAGAGTCGGGGGTACCTATGGTTTTTAATTATGGAGATGTTACTGAGTCAATAAAACGTGCGTCAACAAATGATGTGTATGAGATGATTGTTACGGATCTTGAAAAGGCCATTGGATGGTTAAACAATGGAAGACCATTTGTTGACCGCGTTCATAAAGATGCCGCACGAGCTTTACTTTCACGAGTATATCTGCACATGGCTAAGTATGAAGAGGCGCTTAAGTATGCCGATGATATTCTTAAAAGCTATGGGAGTGATGACTTATTAAATTATGAAGGTTTAATTGGTCAGATTCCTCCAAACAATCTGAATAACCCGGAAGTGATATTGTATAAGAGTAATAGTTTGAGGTTATATACAGGAGAATACCCCTATTATGGTGTAGCCCGTTATTCAGATGATCTGGTGGCTGCTTTTGATAAGCCTGAGAAGGATCTTCGTTTGATATCTTATAAGGCCAATGATGGGGAATACATAGTAAATGGTAGTGCACCGTATGGTTATGAGAGTGCTTTGGCTCCTACCGTGCCTGAGATAATGCTGATTAAAGCAGAATGTCTGGCACACACTCCAAATTTCCAGGATGGAATCGATGTGATTAATAAACTAAGAGAGAAACGATTTAAAGCTGCTGATGTAGCCACTGATGCACACTTACTAACTGCAAGTTCACAAGAAGACGCATTAGCCAAGGTGATCAATGAACGTCGTCTTGAGTTTAATATTCATGGCATGCGTTTCTTTGATATTAAGCGTCTTAATGCGAATGAAAATGCCGGGATAGATTTAGTACGTAAGTTTAATCTCGACGAAAACAATGTTCCGGAAATTACTAAAACATGGAAAGCCAATGGTGTTAATTGGTGTCTACCTATTGGTGAGGCCATTCTTGAAACATCGGGAGGAGCATTAAAAAACTTTCCAAGAGAATAATATAGAAATAGACGAATTGGCAACTTCGTTAAATAATCAGTGACAGAAAAATCGTATTCTGTATAAACAAGCCCGGTATTTTGGCAGATACCGGGCTTTATTTTTATTTCAATATTTGAAATAGCTCCGTTTCAACTCAATTATATTTGTTGTGAGTTTTACTATGTGAGTTCTAGAAACTAAGAATTGTATTTTTATAACAAGAAACGCAAATTTTAGATGCAGATTAATTCGAATACACGAAAAGCATGTTGGAGGAACTAATCATATCGATAATACGAATTGCAATCGCCTGGATTAACCCTTTTCGAATACTCGAAAGGCATAAAACCGCTCGGATAGACCTTTTCGATTACTCGAAAAGCGTAAAACCGCTCGGATAGACCTTTTCGAATACTCGAAAAGCATAAAACCGCTCGGATTTGACCTTTTCGACTACTCGAAAAGCATAAAACCGCTCGGATTTGACCTTTTCGATTACTCGAAAAGCATAAAACCGCTCGGATTTGACCTTTTCGATTACTCGAAAGGCATAAAACCGCAAGGATTGACCCTTTTCGATTACTCGAAAAGCATAAAACCACAGGGCTGATCTTTTTCGATTACACGAAAAGCATAAAACTGCTTGGAACCATTTCCATAATTCGAAAAACTATTTTCTGAAGAAAACCTTTTCGACTAATCGAAAAAGTATAAAGCTATCTGGAGTTATCTGCCTTTTTCTACCATGATGTCATGACTATAAACCAATGATGAGACTTTTCTAAAAGTTATTAACTCAATTTTATAGTCGCTTGATCCTTATCGTCAATATTTCCCTATTTTTGGTGTAAAGTAAACTAAATGCCACTATGATTTACCCATACCTTCAAAAGACAGAAGTTTTAAATGCGGATAAAGCCAATGGATACTTATTGGCCAATACAAGCCATGCCGATTTTGTAGAGCTACACATTCAGCCATCAGGAGTGGTGCCGGCTCATGCCTTACCCATCGATGTGTGTTTTTATGTGGTCGCCGGAAGCGGAACAATACACATCGAACAGGAAGAAACAAAAGCCAGCACCGGAGATATTATTGAAGTTAACAAGAACCTGCAACGAAGTTGGATTAACCATACTGATAGCCTGCTTAAGCTCTTAGTGATTAAGCAAAAGTAAAGAGGTTTGCAATTTTAATTAAACAAACCCCCATCGCCTGTCGGCACTTCCCCAAGGGGAAGATCGTAGCTTTCAACCATTCTCCCCTTGGGGAGAAACCTAAAGGGAGAGGGGGTAATACCTGAATCCTTTACAAGACTTGCCTCTTGCGTTTTTCCATTAATACACTAGTGGTATGATTAGTAATTAATCGTGTTTATCAAGCATAGAAGTTCCTCACCTTCTACATTAGACTCCGCTGGAGTCGGATAAGAATGGTAGATTATTTAATCTATAAACATGCAAATCCGCCGGATTTGTAAATTCGATGCCAGAAGCATCGCATGCTTTTAGAAAGTGTATGTTGATAGTGTTTTACGACTCCAGAGGAGTCGGATGTATTAAAAACTTATATATACCATTATTTACAGTTTATTGCTCTACTGCCTCTACTCAATCTATTTTAACGAAAACCTAAATCACCTTTATGCATTTTAACTTGCTACTTTAAACATACCGGCTTGCACAGGTTAGTCTATTCTTCCTTTATCCTTGTCCAGGTCTCGTAATAACGTTTGTCGTATCCATTGTACATAACAAGTATGGAATCCGGAGAAATGACATTCAGGCTACATTTAAGATCATAAGTTTGACCTTCCCATTTAAAGTTATAATTGGCTGTTCCTTTCTTTCCTGTAAAAACAATTTGCTCGAGCACTTTTGTATTATCACTAAGGCTGGATCCTGATTTGTCAATGATCTTAATTGAATAACCTACCGTTTGTTCTTGTTCCTTTTTAAACTCGTAAATTGAGGAGTATTCTTCTCCTTTTATTTCCGATTTCCATTCCCCTTTAAGCGAGAAATTATCTTGAGCAAATGCCGTGTTTGCATATAAACCAGTGAGAAGAATCAAGCAGAGTGTAAGTGTTTTCATAAGTAGAAAAATTTCTGATTGTGTTATTTCTTTATTTGTATGCAAAGGTTGATAATCAGCTTTTTCATTCTTTTGATCCAGATCAAAAAAGCAAGATGCTGCTTATTAAAATCAATGTCCCGGGAAGTCTCGGATCAGTGTGCAGGATGATTAATTCAAAATTAATTCATACAGATTCTGTAAGTGATAAGGAATTTATTTTGAGTGCTTAAAATGTACGTTCTTATGCATGCGAACTACTAATGGCATCCCTTCTTATCCCGATTTATTATTGCGGAAGACCAGCACTGATCTTCTTTTTAGGTTTGCGCCACATTGACACACATTGATTTTGTAATGAAGAACATTAAACAACACACAAAAAGAACAAACATTACGGCAGAATCCATTAGATTAACTCCAAACCAATCAAAAGTGCTAAAGGAGTTTTTGATTTTTTTAGTGATTCAGTTATGTCTGCTGGCCCCTGTATTTGCACAGGAAGATGAAGAACTGATCGGCTTTGATTTTACGCACTCTGGAAAGGGAGAATATGAGGATGAGAAGATGTCTTCACAAAAATATGATTTGCGTATTAATCTTCCCGTTGTCACAAAAAAGAAGGATACTTACCTGATGCACGGGCTGGAGTTGGGGCGTTCAAATATTAAGTTTGGAAATAGTCTGGCCAAAAATGCAAAGTTGAATAGGTTCTATAAAGTGGCTTATACTTTTTCTTACATGAGACCGATTAAGAAGAATTGGTACCTTATGGCAGGAGCAGGTCCCTATGTGTATTCTAATTTCGATTCAGGGCTTACCAGTAAGGATATAAAAGGAACAGGCTATCTGATATTGTCGAAGCCAACCGGGAAGAGGGATCATAATGAACTGATTATTGGCGTTGTGTATCATCCATCATTGGGCTTCGGCATTCCAATTCCGTTGGTTGGGTTTAACTGGAGACCTGATGAGCGGTGGAATATTAATTTGGGATTCCCGGATTTTAGCATTGAATACAAGCCTGGAAAAAATACCCGGATAGGTACGAATCTATTTATTAATGGAGATGAGTTTACATTGTCGAATAAGGACCGGATTTTTCAGGTTGGGCGAGAGCATTTACCTGATTTAACCAAGGATGTGAAGGACGTGGAGGTCGATAAGTTTTCCTACACAGAATACGGTCTAGGACTTCATGTGAAGCAAAAATTCCTGAAGAATTTCCAGGCAAGAATCAATACTGGTTATAGTTTCTCACGAGAGTTTGAATTCAAGGATGAAAAAAACAAACTTCTGACCATCGAACCAAAGGATAAATACTTTGTGCAAGTTGGAGTCTCTTTCTTGATGTAGTAAAGAAAGCTTCAAATACCTGGAATTTGATATTACCCGAATACCTAAGCTGAAAATTTAAAGAAAAAACACAACGTTCGACTCCGCTGGAGTCGTATGATGCTATAAGTTTTTGCTTTCTATAAGCATACGATGCCTCTGGCATCGCTTTTACAAATCCAGAGGATTTGCATGTTTTTAGAATAAAGTATTTTTCAACATCTGTCCGACTCCAGTGGAGTCGAATGTATCTTTCTGCTAATGCGGTTTTGTTTTAATAAAAACTACTAATTACAAATTTTAACACTAGTATCTTTTGCTTAGACCAAAGAGTCTAAACTTGATGGTTGTTCAGGTCTAAAATTAAAAAGCAGGCATTTTTTTGACAATTCTTAGTTTTTATAATGGTAAAAGATGATTACGTAACTGCACCTCATTAACATTTGAAATGCATTGATCCTTAGTTGAAGAGGTATGATTCGGGGTAAAGTTATTAACCTAAATTCACCTTGTTTTGCTTTAATTCAGAGAGATTTAACTAAGTTTTAACTCATTGCTGTTGTTTCATTCCCTTCTTTTGTCATGTCAAATAAACACAAACAATAAAAATTAAGAGAGATGAGATACCTAATGATTAACCTGTTCCTTGTGTGCGTAATAAGTGCCAATGTTGTTGCCTTTAATAATGATCATAAGACAAAAGAAGAGATTGCCATAAATCCTCCGGTAAGTATTGGAAGCGATGCCATTTCTTTTTCAGTTGAGTCAGTGAAAGGACAAGCATTTAATATGGATGTATTGAAGGATAAGGTAGTGGTAATGAACTTCTGGACGGTAGATGCTGACCCTAATACGATGAAGATAAAAGAGCTAAATAAATTGGCTAAAGAGTATAAAAATGAAGATGTAGTATTTCTTGCTTTCACAAAAGATTCGGACGCACGTGTAAAGCAATTTCTGCAAACAACAAGGTTTAAATATCACCTTGTACCGCAAAGTGAGGATGTAATGGAGCAATATGGCGTTTCGCTTTACCCAACGAATATCGTGATCGGAAAGGATTCTAAAGTGAAATACAGTTCAAAGGGATTAAAAGCTACCACTTTGGATGAGATTTCGAAAGCGATCAAGAATCAGTTATAAATAGTGTCGTTCATTGTCGAAGGTGTTAAACCTTCGTGATGGTTAGAATCCCCGGTTGCACATGTAGCCGGGGATTTTTTCATGCTGTTGATAGGGGAAATGATCAATGTTTTTCTGTTAAATAAAGCACCTTTTCCATGCAGATAAAATGAAAAAATCAGTAGTTTTGTAGCTTTCTTTTCCATGGAAGGAATGTATACTTTTACGTTGCAGATTCCTTTAGGTATAAACTCAAGTACTTTAGTCATGATAAGCAGAATAATCTTAATCCTTTTCTTGCCTTTAATGGTGTCATGTTCTTCATTGTGTTATCAACATTACGATACATCTGCGGATAATCTGTTTGTTGAAAATGACAGATATACCTTTGAAGATGACCAACAGAAAGTAAGTTATGACTTTTACCGTTCGGGAGGGAGCAGCACCTTTATTTTTGAAAATAAAACAACCTCCAATCTCTACGTTGATTTATGGAAAAGTCATTTGATTATAAATGGATTTGCCTATTCCTATTATGAGAATCAATCGTATTTAATGGCCATGGCAGACGGTGAATCAAAGGATAGGAAATCTAAAAATGTGCAAGGGCTTGTTACTTCCTATGTCGATTTGGCCTTTGAATCTGTGGCTGCCTTTTCATCTCCATTGGGGCTAATGCATCCGCAGTCGGATAACAGATCAATGGTATTTGATGGAGAAAAAACAGTGATCATTCCGCCCAAAGCAAAAAAGGTAATAACTGGCTTACCTTTAAATAATAAGGTGATAAAAGATGCCAAGTTGAAGCATTTTCCGGAGAATGGTCAATCTTATCTTGCTTTTACAAATGAGAATAGTCCGCTGAGTTTTAGAAACAGAATAGCCTATCAAATGGAGGGAGATTCAACAAGCCAATATTTGTCAAACGAATGGTATGTATCTAAAATCACCAACCTACGCAAGAAGGAATATCATCCTAAAAACGCTGACGCTAAGACAGAGCAGAAACCATATAAGGATGCCAGATCTTTTTTTATTTCATATTCAGTCAAAAAGAAGGAATAATCAAGTGAAATATTTCGGTGCTTGAAATACAATACTTTCTTATTATTTTTGTCCCGCTTAAACAATTGGTGAGTTTGATAACAGAATCTGTATAAATGAAGGAATTATTAACGATAAGTCCCTTGTTTGGTGCCTTTATTGGTGTCATTCTTGTAGTATTTGTTGGAATCAATAAAAGCATTCATAAAGATAATCCCAAAGCCCGGTTTCTTTTAGGTTTGTTTATTTTAATGACCGCAATAAATTTATTTGAAGACTTCATTTACATTACCAGTGGCGTTTACTACCTGTGGTTTTCTTATCTCTATTATCCTTTAATTGGCTTTGTATATTTGTTATATATCAGGTACTTATTGAAACTTGAATTTCAATTAAAATACTGGATAGGAGCTGCAATAGTTTTGAGTGTTTTACATGGTGTATTGTTGTATAAATATGATATTCAGATTGACGACTTATCAAATGTGCCTGAACCGATGGATACAAGCGATATCATGTTTGCCATAGATAATTATATTTCATTGTTTTTTAATGTTGCCCCGGTATTTTATATCTATCGTAAGGTCAGGAGAATGTCTTTAAATAGTATTGAATCTAAGGGACACTTAAACTTGATGTGGGCAAAACGGATTATTGGATCTGCTGTTTTTATAGTTTCAGGTTTATTGGTGTATACGATTGTAATCACAGTAATTATTACCTGGGTTAATCCTTATTTGTATTTTGAAGGAAGTCTTAATGGAAAGGCCTTGGTCTATACCAGTTTAGAGGAGTTGCGTAAGTTTCAGCAATTCGAGGCCTTACTAATGAGTATGTTTGTATATTCAATTGCCATTTGGAGTATTCGAATTCCTGTCTTCTCGTCTTATAT
>JAOARS010000433.1 GCA_025210415.1 Marinifilum sp.
CGTTAAATTGTTTTGAATATTTTGAGTTTAGACAAGTTAAAAAATTAAGGCATAGCAGAGTTACGGCGCAATTTTTTAATGAAGTGTAAACTTAAAATAGCAGAAGAATAATGCTCATTTCAATGTAATATTGGTATAAGTACTTGAAATGCTTAAAAGCTCTCAATTTTAACTTAAGGCACTTTAAACTTTAAGTACTTTTAACTCTTGATTCACATAAATCATACGAAGCCTTAATTTCTAATTGTATTTTGACTTTAAATCATCTCTAAATCGATATTCTTCTCGCACTTTATTTATGATGTCCATATCAATTTCACCTATGATAATATCTTCTTTTTCCTGTAAAACAGTTGGAGAGCTCTTATAATCTATCCAGGGTGGACAAAATATTGAATTGCCATATTTTTCTCCTGCTCGATTTAAACTCAACATGTAAATCTGATTTTCGAGTGCACGAGTAATTACAAAATGATGCCAGCTTGGGAAACTGTTATCCTTGTAAAAGGCAACCGGGTGAAGAAGGAAGTCGATATTGTGCCTGAAAGTCAAACTTCTTGTCAACTCAGGAAAACGCATATCATAGCAAATAATAATTCCGATTTTTACTCCATTAATTTCAAAACTGATCGTATTTTCGCCTGCTTGGAAATATTCTTTTTCCATCGAATTTCCGAATTGAGCCATGTGTTGCTTGCTATAATTTGCAATGCATTTTCCGTTAGGATTGATTACAACTTGTGAAATATGCTTGATTCCATTTTTCCTTTCCGGATATCCAAAACAAATGAAACAGTTTTTCTTTATGGCTAAATCGGCAAAGAATCGAAAACTTTTACCATTTGTATCTTCTGTTAAATCATCAAGTAAATCGAATGTTTCACGAGAATATCCGCAAGTAAAAAGTTCGGGAAGAACAATTAAGTCAACATCATTTAATTGATTGATAATTTCTTTTGCATGATTAAGATTGGCGTCTCGGTCTTCTATTGATTTTGCATCAAGATTATTGATTTGAATGGCAGCAAATTTGAGTTTTGACATGATTGAAGAAATTAGAATGATAAGTATTACTAATTTACCCAATTAAAATGAGTCTTTTGCCCATTGGTTAACTAGTTATTGATCATTAGGTTCTGCCTTTCAATATCGGCAAGCAAATTTTTCTAAAGAAAAGAGCTAATAACTAACAGCCGGAGGCTATCATTCGCCCCTGAAATTATTTCTGCTTTTTTAATGGAACACGAATTAGACTGATCAAATGAATTCCGCAGATTTTTTAAAATCTGTATTTATTCGTTATATCCGTAATATCTGTGTTCTGTTTTAAGTTATACCGATTCTGGTTTAAAAACGCTCCATTAAAATTGGCTACATTTTCTTTTTCGCCTAAACCAAAAAACTTTCATTCTTCTTTTGGGAAAATTAGCAAACAAAATGATATAAATACTTTACGTGACATTTCTTTCACAAAAAAGCCATCCCCGTTTGAGAATGGCCTTAAAATATTTTGAATTCAGCTTACTTTAATTTCTTGAAAAGTTCTTTTAAGCTTACTTCTTTTTTCAAAATTGTATACAATTGGTCAATTGCTACACGCTCTTGTTCCATTGTATCGCGGTAACGAATTGTTACTGTATTATCTTCTAAAGATTGGTGATCAACGGTTACACAGAAAGGAGTACCAATAGCATCCTGACGACGGTAACGCTTGCCAATAGAATCTTTCTCGTCGTACTGACAATTGAAATCGAATTTCAAGTCATTGATAATTTCACGAGCTTTTTCAGGAAGACTATCCTTCTTTGTTAATGGCATTACAGCCAATTTAACTGGTGCCAAAGCTGCTGGTAATTTCAGTACCACACGTTCGTCAACCTTACCATCTTCCTTTTCAATTTTTTCTTCGGTATAAGCTTCAGAAATTACTTGCAGGAACATACGATCTACACCAATTGATGTCTCAACTACATATGGCACGTAGCTTTTGTTCAATTCAGGATCGAAGTATTGAATTTTCTTTCCGCAATATTCCTGGTGCTGGCTTAAATCAAAATCAGTACGAGAGTGAATACCCTCAACTTCTTTAAATCCGAATGGGAACTTAAATTCAACATCGGTTGCAGCATTTGCATAGTGAGCCAACTTATCGTGATCGTGGAAACGATATTTTTCTTCAGGGAAACCAAGAGCTTTGTGCCAGCTCATACGAGTTTCCTTCCACTTTTCGAACCATTTCATCTCTTCTCCCGGACGAACGAAGAATTGCATCTCCATTTGTTCAAATTCGCGCATACGGAAAATAAACTGACGAGCCACAATTTCGTTACGGAATGCTTTACCAATTTGAGCAATCCCGAAAGGAATTTTCATACGACCGGTTTTCTGTACATTCAGGTAGTTTACAAAAATGCCTTGTGCCGTTTCCGGACGAAGGTAAATTTTACTGCTACCATCGGCAGTAGAACCCATTTCGGTCGAGAACATTAGGTTAAACTGACGAACATCGGTCCAGTTTTTTGTTCCTGAAATAGGGCAAGCAATTTCATTATCGATGATGATTTGCTTTAACTCTTCCAAATCGTTTTTGTCTAAAGCAGCAACAAATCTTTTGTGAACCGCTTCAATTTTTTCCTGATTTGCTTTAACGCGTGGGTTTGTAGCTTTGAATTGTTCTTCATCGAATGATTCTCCAAACTTCTTCTTGGCCTTGGCGATTTCCTTGTCAATTTTAGCTTCGAATTTTGCCATTAAATCCTCGATCAAAACATCAGCACGATAACGTTTCTTGGAATCTTTGTTATCGATCAACGGATCGTTAAAAGCATCAACGTGGCCCGATGCTTTCCAAATGGTAGGGTGCATAAAAATAGCAGAATCAATACCCACTACATTTTCATGTAGCAATACCATCGAATCCCACCAGTATTTTTTGATGTTGTTTTTCAATTCAACACCCATTTGTGCGTAATCGTAAACAGCACTTAAACCATCGTAAATTTCTGACGATTGAAATACAAAACCGTACTCCTTACAATGGGCAACCAGTTTCTTGAAAACATCTTCCTGAGCCATAAATCTTATATTTTGAGTTTATTATTTTTTTAAGCTTAAAGCTACAAGCTAATAACCTGAGTTCGATTAAAAATATTGTCACAGTTTGCACTGATTTTGAGTAGAAATTTTCTCAAATTTCCGAAGGAATATCGGGATATTTCGAGGGGATTTGAGGAAATTTATGCCAAAAGCAGGCAAATTCTTTGAAAAA
>JAOARS010000434.1 GCA_025210415.1 Marinifilum sp.
AAGAAGAGGAGCGAATCAACCGCAAAATTCAGAAACTGAAAAATCGCGATAAGCGAAAAGGCCAAAAAGGGCAACAGGTTGATTCGACTGAGAAGATTTCTGTTTCGAAACCAATTGAAAAAGCCAAAAAACAGATCAATCCTGATGTGATTGAAAAAGGTGATATGGTGAAGTTGGATAATCAAAACACAGTTGGAGAAGTGATTGAGATTAATGACAAAACTGCTGTTGTGGCATTTGGTAGTATTTTAACTTCGGTTAAAGCTAAACGATTGTCGAAAGTGTCAAAATCACAATTAAAAAAACAGGAGAAAACCTACAATCAAACCTCAGCATTGGTACAGGAACGCATTTCAAAAAGAAAGTTGAGTTTCCGTCAGGATATTGATGTGAGAGGAATGAGAGGTGATGAGGCATTACAAATTGTTATGGATCATGTTGATGAGGCAATTATGCTTGAAGTTAGAGAGTTTAGAATACTGCATGGAACAGGTCACGGCATTCTTCGGCAGTTGATAAGAGATTATTTACAAACGGTTGATTTGGTTCGTCATTTTAAAGACGAAAAAATTCAAATGGGAGGATCGGGAATTACTGTTGTTACCATGGAATAGGGGTGACTTCCTAATTGGCTTTCTGAATAGATCTGATATTGAAAATATGAGTGTGAAACTCAGATTTGGCTGAAGTACAAAGAAAAATGGTATTTAGAAATTCAGATCTTGATGTTGACAAGATTTAAAGTAGTGTGAAATTCGGTGGAATAAAAACTTGCTTGAAAAAGGGAGTGTGAAAGTCAGATTTGGAGACTTTACAATGTAAAATGTATTCAGAAATTCAGAGAAGTGAATTTTTCAACAAAATTTGCTTTGCGAAACTCAGATTTCTGAAAAAACACTTGTAAATCGTCTCAGAAACTCAGATTTCTCCAAAAAACAATGTAATTTCCTTTCAGAAAGTCAGCGAAGGGCAATTTTCAATATTAGAACCTTCAGAAACTCAGATTTGGAAAAAAACAAATTAAAAATGTTTTGAGCATAAGTAAGTGCCACCTCAACAGAGATGGCACTTATATTTAGATGTGACAATATTTTTAGTTGAATTCAGGTTAATACAGAAATGTACTTATCAGAACATACAAATAATGGGCAAATGTACCAGCCATTATACCACCAACAGTATGCGACAGTAATGCTTTAGAAGTTAATTCACGATAATTTAATGTATCTAACATAGCTGTATGAGTACTTAAATAACCACTCCAACACATTCCCATTGCAGTAAATACGGCAATAACATTTCCATCGATAATTCCTTTTGCCAAAAATGCTTTTACAAGCGATAATGCAGCTCCAACAGCACCAAGCGAAGTTACCGGGAAGGCAATTAATTCAGGAAATTTGAATCCGAATAAGCCTTCGAATAACCACCAAACATATCCTGCCAATTTAGGAAGTAAAGGCACGCCTTCATATGCCAAACCCTGGTAACCCATTGTAGGATCTTTGGGTCCGAAAGTTAGCATCATTACCATTGTAGAAATGATAAGAACACCAGGAATAATTGCCAAACCAAGATCAACACCTGATTTACCTCCATCTAAAATCGAGTTCAAAAACCTTAAGAAAACACTACCTTCCGACTTAAAGCTGATTTTTTCAGTAGCACCTTCGAAATCATTATCCTTTCTTACCGGAATGTGGCCTTTAATTAATCTTTGCATTAATCTTGTAGAAACTACAGCACCAAACAAAGCTCCAACCAAACCAATTAATGCAGGAATAAACATGTTTTCATCGCTTCCCGGAACTTTAAGTGTAGACATGAAAGTAATTACGATCAAACCCATACCGAAAGCAGTACCAAAGTTGGTTAGCGATACCAATTGGTAGTTTTTAAAGTACTTGCTAAAGTTTTTATCGTTTGCCAAGCTAATAATAGCCGGATTATCCGATAAAAAGGTAAGAACACCAGCTAAGGCTCCAACTCCAGGTAAATTGAATAATGGTTTCATCATTGGAGCTAACATTTTCTCCAGCAATCGGACTACACCAAATTCTATTAGTAACTTACCAAGAGCACCCGAAAGAACTGTAATCCCCATAATGTAAAATACAGTATTCATTAGCAAATCCCATGCAGTTTGCATGATTGTATTCAGCATATTGGAAACACCCATTGTGTGGCCGATGTATCCAAAAATCCCGAAAAATGTAAGAAGAAACATAACAGCCTCGTACCTTCGTTTCTTCAAAAAATCTGTCTCCTTGATAGATTTAATTGCGTTCATTTTTTTGGTTATATGTTTGTGTTTATATTTTGCTGCAAATGTATATTATTACAGTTGTTTGCAAAGTTTTTTTCACATGATCTTTATCAGTTTTTTAAGCTCTTTAACATGTTGCAAAAACATACTGATTTTTATCATGATTTATAGTTAGCAGAGATCCTCAAAATACTGTTTGTTGATAAGTTCTTCTTTATTCTTCAGTCGATTTGTACTAGCTTTGTGATCCCATTTAAAATTTAGGCATGTCGGCAGCATCAAACGCATTAAAAAAATATTTCGGATACGATAAATTTCGTCCTCTTCAGGAAAAAGTAATCAATTCCATTTTGCAGGGGAACGATGCTTTGGTGATTATGCCAACAGGAGGAGGAAAATCAATTTGCTATCAAATTCCTGCAATTATAATGGAAGGAGTAACAGTTGTGATTTCTCCATTAATTGCTTTAATGAAAGATCAGGTTGAGGGATTGAGAGCCAATGGCGTTTCAGCTGATTTTTTGAATAGTTCACAAACCACCAATCAACAGGCAGAAATAATTGAAAACCTTGTAGCAGGAAAAATAAAATTGCTTTACGTTTCTCCTGAAAAATTGGTAAGTCAGGATTTCTATTACCTTTTGTTGCAATTAAAAGTAAATCTGTTTGCTGTAGATGAAGCTCATTGTATCTCGGTTTGGGGGCACGATTTTCGTCCCGAATACACAAAAATGGCTTACCTGAAGAAACAATTTCCTCACGTACCAATTGTGGCTTTAACAGCTACAGCTGATAATCTTACACAGAAAGACATTGTTTCACAATTGAATTTATCTGATCCGCAACGATTTATTTCTTCTTTTGACAGGCCAAATTTAAGTTTAACCGTAGCCCCTGGGCGTGATAAATTCAAATCAATATTGGGCTTCCTTCGTCACCGTCCGCATCAATCGGGAATAATTTACTGTTTAAGTAGAAAAGCAACCGAAGGATTGGCAGAAAAATTAAGAAATGCAGGCGTAAATGCAGCCTATTATCACGCAGGTTTATCAACAGAGGAAAGAGCCAAACGTCAGGAAGATTTTATTAATGATGAGGTGCCAATTATTTGTGCAACCATTGCATTTGGAATGGGAATCGATAAATCCAATGTTCGTTGGGTGATACACTACAATTTACCTCGAAACATAGAGTCCTATTATCAGGAAATTGGCAGGGCAGGCCGCGATGGACTTAAAGCAGATACCTTATTGTTTTATAGTTTTTCAGATGTGATTGTGCATCGGAAATTTATTGATGAATCAAAACTTAAAGAAGTTTCGCACGCTAAATTGGAGCGTATTCAGCAGTTTTGCGATGCGCAAATATGCCGGCGAAAAATTCTGTTGAGTTATTTTGGAGAACACCTTGAAGAGGATTGTGGCAATTGTGATGTTTGTAAAAATCCACCACAATTTTTCGATGGAACAATAATTGCACAAAAAGCATTTTCGGCAATTGTACGTTTAAAGGAACAGGTAGCAGCGGGAGTTTTAATTGATGTTTTGCGAGGTTCATCCCGTCAGGAAATCATCAGCAAAGGATACAATCAAATAAAAACCTATGGTGCTGGAAAAGACATTGCTCATCAGGATTGGCAGCAATATTTGCTTCAGTTGTTAAATTTGGGATTTATAACAGTTGCTTACGATCATGGAAATGCATTGCGATTAACCGGGCAGGGACGCGAAGTATTATTTGGAGAGCGATTGGTTAAACTTGTTCATTTGGCTTCTATGAAATCGGAACCAACGATTAAGCCAATTGAGAAAAAAACAACGAAACAAATCAATCGTGAAGGTTTATTCGAAGCTTTGCGTAAACTTCGATTACAAATTTCCAGAGAAGCAAACATTCCTCCGTACCTTGTATTTTCCGATGCAAGCTTGCAGGAAATGGCACAGGAAAAACCAACAAGTGAATTCGAAATGAAAATGATTTCGGGAGTTGGCGTTAGAAAGTATCAGCTTTATGGAGAATTATTTATCAATGAAATATTAAACTTTCAGCAAACTAAAAACCGAGAAGCTAAAAAGAGTGCTGATTCCTTCTACAAAACCTACGAATACTACAAACAAGGTTTTTCTGTTGATGAAATTGCCAGCATTCGAAAAATAAATCCGGTTACAATATACTCACATTTGGCATCGCTCTATGAAAAAGGTGCTGATATCGATTTGTATGAGTTCTTTAACTCAAGTGAATTGGAACGAATTGAAAATGCATTTCGGTCATTAAATTATACCGAAAATATTAAAGAGTTGTATTTGTTTATGGATGAAGAAATTGAGTATTTTAAAATCCGTTTGGCTGTTTCATATCTAAAAGTAACTTCTTCATAACTTTTTTTGTTTCAGAAAAAGGATTGATCATTGCAAAAAAATACCAGATGTCAGTTATATTTGTGACACAGTGAGCATAAAAAAGTGAGGAAAATATGCTTGGCTTTTAAAAAGCTTCAAGACAATTTCCCTGTTGGGTAGGACACTTTTTTTGTATATTTAAATCAATTCGGACTTTAAAAACCACCACAATATGATTCGAACCTTAATTATTGATGACGAAATAAAGAGTCAAAAAACTCTTCATAAGCTGTTGGAGAAATATTGTACCGGAGTTGAGGTTGTAGGATTTGCCAATAATGTAAAAACAGGAGTAAATGCCATTAATGATTTGAATCCGGATTTGGTTTTTCTGGATATATCGATGCCGGATGGTGACGGGTTTGAAGTACTACAGCAAGTTAAAAATCGTGATTTTGAAGTTGTTTTTACAACAGCATTTAATGATTATGCCATAAAGGCTTTTCAATTCTCGGCACTCCACTATCTTTTAAAACCAATTAATTACATTGAATTGCAAAATGCAGTTGAGCGATATAAAGAGAATCATAAAGACTTAAATTTAAACGAGAAAATTCAGGTATTATTCGATAATTTAAATAAGAAACCCCAAAAAATTGTTTTGCCTACAGCAGAAAGTTTAAAAGTTGTAGATGTGGAAAAAATAATATACTGCAAAGCCGATAGTAGTTACACGCATTTTTATTTTATTGATGAAGATCCAATGATGGTTTCTAAAGCACTGTCTATCTTTGAAGAGCTTTTACCGTCTGATATTTTTTGCAGAATTCATAACAAATACCTTATCAATTTAAATTTTGTAGCAAATTACATTAAAGGGCGCGTTGGTAGAGTAATTCTTGAAACCAACGAAGAATTCGAAATTTCGGCAGGTAGAAAGGCTGAATTTTTAAAGAGATTTAAAAAAATAGTAGGTTTTTTACCCGAATCTAGAAAGTAACAAATACGCATTCACAAACTCATATTACGCATTCACAAACTCATATACCCTAGTGGTGAATTAGCCATTGACAAGGCTGATTTTCTTCAGTACTTTCACAATGAAATTGAAGCAACCACTACTATGATTGAACGTATTAAATCCGAAATTCTAAAAAAGTTTGGCGAAAACTTAGTCTACACAAAAGATTGCAAGTTTTTAGCGGATACTATTTCTGAAGAAACTGGTAGCAGAATCAGCACAACCACCATTAGAAGACTATACGGTTTTTTAAAAAGCAAAACCTTTCCTGCCAAATATACTTTAAATGTATTGGCTGATTATTTGGGTTATCAGAATTGGGAACATTTTTGCAATTATTGGGAATCTCAGCCTAAAGAAGAAGTAGAACCTAAAGAAAAATGGTACGATTTTTACAACAAAGCAATTTCTTTCAGTACCGATACCTATAAATTTATTTCAGGACAATCGGGGATTCCGTTTAATGCAGTAACTCCACGTATTGAGGCAGAACAGAGAATCGAGAAATTTTTGAAATCAGCCAATAGTGCAATGGCTTTTATTGCTCCGGGAGGATTTGGAAAATCCAGCATGATTGCCAAGTGGTTTGAAAGAAAGTGGCTCAATAGAAAAAATGAAGATGTAATTTTATTTTTGAATGCATCTGCGATGATTGGTTTTTTAAATACAGAATTCAAACTTGAAAACTGGTTACAAGACCAATTAAAATTTGCCCAAAAAGATTCATTAAAGTACTTTCTTGAACATCCCGAAGCTTGCGATAGTCGTATTATTTTTGTGATTGATGCATTGGATGAAATCACTTACGATAATTTTAAATTGGAACGATTATTTTTACAACTGAAGCAGTTCGTTCTAAATTTTAAGCATTCAGATAAAGTTAAACTAATTCTAACATCACGAAATACAACCTGGCAAAAGTTTGCATTGCCATTTGTTGTACAATCTAATGCTTTAAAAGATTGTTGGTATGATTTGAATGATGAATCGGAAAAGGTAAATGAGGCGAATTTATCACCATTAAATCAAAAAGAAATTCAAAGAGTTTTTGACAAAACTTTAAATCTTCAGTATACCCCAAATATTAGTATCGATGATTTAACTTACCGTCAAAAAACAATTTTAGCAAATCCGTTTTTTCTTGAATTGTTTGTAAGGCTGTATTCTCCTAATAAAATTCATAAACTAAACAAAGGCTATGAATTAATGCATGAATACATAAAAAACAAAGTTCATTATTCACGATTTTCAGAAGAAAAGGTTGATATCTTATATGCCATTTTGGAGTTAATAAATCATGGTAAAGAAGGAACTGCATGTAAAAAGTTTGAGTTAAGAGCAATATATCCTATTCACTTAAAAACGGCAGGAGATTATTATGCTGCATATCAGGAACTATTATCATACGGCATTGTAACCGAATACATTTCAACCAATAAGAAAAATAATTACTGTAAATATGTAAAAGTAACTAACGAAATTCTATTCGAAACCTTAATAGGAATTAATCTTATTGAAAGAAATGGAGGTGTCGACTTTGATTTAATCAAAAATGTAGATAAAGCTTACAAAGGATATGAGTTGAAAAACAGATTGATTTCTTACTTGTTGGAATCGGCATTTTTGAGTGGAAAACACATGAAGTTAAAGAATTTATTTGAATTGAGCGATGATACAATTTCTGCTCCTTGCGTGCTCGAAACAATTTTTAATACTCCAATTTATACCGAAAAATACAAATTAGATTTAATTCAACATTTGGCATTAAATAAAAAGTCAGATAGAATATTTTCAAAAGCATTTTCGGATACTTTAAATTTACGAGACAATTCGAAACCTATACTGGAAATATTTGCCAGGAATGGTGCAACAAAGAACTTAAGAATTAGATCTTTGAGCCTACTTTTAATCTCTTCCATTTTCAGTTTAGAATCTGATAAAACAGAAGCATATTATAACGAACTTGTTTTAGAGGAAGCCGATACTTCGTGCTCTGGCTTTACTATAGCTGTACGGTTGTCAGCAGTATTAATGTACAATCATTTTATTGGAAATGAATCAGAAGAAATAGAGTTGTTAAAACTATTCTATTACAGAGAAATGGCATATTTAAAATATGCTGAAGTAAATAGCGGATTAGATGGAGATTTCGAATTAATTCTTTGTATGGCATTAACATACATGGAATCATATCATAAAGTTTTGCAATTGGTTGACGATGCAGAACATTTATACAAAAGTGAAGGAGATAAAAATTGGTCTGCGAACTATAAGTTGTTGCAGTGTTATAAGATTTTTGCACAATATTCATTGGGAATGAAGATCAGGAAAGAACAAGTTGACTACTTGTTAAGTTGTAAAAATGAAATTAACTCTTCGCAAAATTACTACTTACAAATATATTTCAATTCATTCTTGAGTACGTGTTACATGGAAAAGAAGGATGTGCAAAAAGTGGAAGATTTTTTCAACAAAGCAATTGAGCTTAGCGAATTTGCAAAATTTCATTCTTGTACAGCGAGTCTTTACAGAAAAATGGCACATTTTTACAATGGAATTAATGAAAAAACCAAGGAACAAATTTGTATTTCAGAAGAATCACGATTATTAAAGAAATATGCTTCTAGCTATACCTTAGAGGCACTTTTGGTATAATCATTCTTCACAAATTCACTTTGATTAATAAAGCTGTTTGCATTTGCACACAGCTTTATTTTGTTTATAATATTCTTATTCCGCTTCAAAATTATAACTTTACGCTTGTTGATGTTTTTGGGAGTAGAGTTTATGCTATCACAAAAGCTGAAATACTAAGTTCGTGTTTGAATACGTTGAAGAGTGATATAAACTGTTGACGTATTTCTTAAATCAACCATAAAATATGAATATTTCTCGATTTGATCTGCTTTCAAATATTAAATTGTGTGTTCTTCTCATTTTCATTATTTGTAATATTTCAACTTTTGCTCAGGAAAAGTATTCTGTTACAGGAAGAGTTAAAATTGAAAATGGTAGTATAGATAATACATTTATAACAGTCTATCGGAATGCAAACAAATTAGAATCGAAACTAATTAACAGTAATGGAAAGTTCAATTATGATTTGGACTTTGGTAATGACTACATTTTTGAGTTTTCTAAAGAAGGTTTTGTAACAAAAAAAGTAAGTATTTCTACTTTTGTTCCGGAAGATATTCTAAGCAGAGACAGTCAATTCCCTCCATTCAAATTTATGGTTTCTCTTTTTCCTGCCTATAAAGGATTGGATTTATCAGTTTTTGATCAACCTATGGGAATGATCATGTATGATAAAGAATTGGATGACTTTGATTATGACAGGGATTACGATTCTCAGATTCGTGATGCCATTCGAAAGGCAGAGGAGGAAGCTAGAAAAAGAGCTGCAGAATTGGAAGCTCAACGTTTAGCTCAGGAAAAGGCATATAAAGCTGCCATTCAAAAAGGAGACATTAGCTTTAGGGGAAAGAAATACGAAGAATCTAAACTAGCTTATACTGATGCATTAACGATAAAGCCAGACGAACAGTACCCAAAATCGCAAATAACAAAAATTGATGAACTGCTTGCAGAACAGCAACGCCAGGCAGATGAAGCTGCAAGACTGGCAGCGGAAAAGAAAGCCTTGGATGACAAGTATGCATCAATCATTACTTTGGCCGATTCGCAATTTGAATCCGGTGATTACACTTCTGCAAAAACATCTTATACCGATGCATTGGCATTGAAAGCCGAAGAACAGTACCCAAAATCGCAAATAAGAAAAATTGATGAATTGCTTGCAGAACAGCAACGTCAGGCAGATGAAACTGCACGATTGGCAGCGGAAAAGAAAGCTTTGGATGACAAGTATGCATCAATCATTACTTTGGCCGATTCGCAATTTGAATCCGGTGATTATGTGTCGGCAAAAATATCTTATACCGATGCATTGGCATTGAAAGCCGAAGAAAAGTACCCAAAATCGCAGATAACAAAAATTGATGAACTGCTTGCAGAACAGCAACGTCAGGCAGATGAAGCTGCACGATTGACTGCAGAGAGGAAAGTATTAAATGAGAAGTATCAAACTTTTATTGAATTGGCTGATTCACAATTTAAAAATCAAGATTATTTAAATTCAAGGGAAAGTTATAAAGAAGCTTTAAACCTTAAAATTACAGAACCTTATCCTAAGGCACAATTAAAGAAAATATCAGAAATTCTGGCAGAACAGAAAAAGAAAGCAGAGGAAGAGGCAAAGCGATTGGCTCAACAGCAATTAAATGACAATAAATATTTGAATTTACTTGAATCGGCTAACAAGTATTTTGAATTGAAACAATGGG
>JAOARS010000435.1 GCA_025210415.1 Marinifilum sp.
ACCTATGTCAGTTCGGATTTTTTGTTCCTGCTTCTGAGGCCAAAATCAGTTTGGTAGATCAAATCATGTTATCAGTAGGAGATGAGCAATCAGAAATGAATGGATTGTCTTCCTTCGCATCAGAGATGATGAATGTGAACCACATGATTGAAGTCTCGCAAAACACGCCAAATATTTTGGTTTTGGTTGATGAATTGGCAAGAACAACCAACCCGATAGAAGGATTGGCAATTGTGAATGCAATAGCTGATATATTCTATCAAAACAATATCCGCAGTGTGATAACAACACATTATAGCGGATTGAATTCTTATTTCAGAAAGTTACGTGTTAAAGGCCTGGATAAGGATTTAGGTGATAAAAATATCACCCAAAACAATATAAACAGTTACATGGATTATTCGTTGGTTGAGGACAACACAGGGGAAGTTCCTCACGAGGCTTTACGAGTGGCTTCTTTGTTAGGTATTAACAAGGAAATTATTGATAAAGCACAAAGCCAACTAGCATTAAAGAATTAGGAATTACGAATTAAGAATTACGATGACGCAGATCGTAATTCGTAATTGAAAATTCGTAATTAAAATAGGAAAATATGGAAACGAGTAAACTAGGTCTTGACTTTGAAAAAGTTGGACACGCTAAAGAGGTGTCGAAGCGAATTGCTGACGATGTTCAGAAGTTCGTAGACAACTACTCTACTGTTGCAGTAGAGCGTACTTTGTGTCGTCTTTTAGGAATCGACGGAGTTGATAACAACGAAGTGCCACTTCCAAACGTTGTGGTTGATGCGATAAAAGATAAAGGTGTTTTAAGTGAAGGGATAATGTTCTTCATTGGTAATGCCATTCTTGAAACTGGATTAAATCCACAGCAAATTGCAGAAAAAATTGCTGCGGGAGAATTGGAAATCACTACTCTTCCAGTTCGTCCTTTGGAGGAAATTCAAAAGGCAGTTCAACCTTTTGTTGACGAAAATATCAACAGAATCAGAGAACGTAAAGCAAAAAGAGATAATTACCTGAATACGATTGGTGAAGGCCCTAAGCCTTACTTGTATGTAATTGTAGCAACAGGTAATATCTACGAAGATGTTGTACAGGCCGAAGCAGCTGCTCGCCAGGGTGCTGATATTATTGCGGTAATTCGTACAACAGGTCAGTCTTTGTTAGACTATGTTCCTTATGGTGCAACTACCGAAGGTTTTGGTGGAACTGTTGCTACTCAGGAAAACTTCCGTATCATGCGTACTGCATTGGATAAGGTTGGCGAAGAAGAAGGTAAATACATTCGTTTGTGTAACTACTGTTCTGGTTTGTGTATGCCTGAGATCGCTGCAATGGGTGCTTTGGAAGGTTTGGATGTAATGTTGAACGATGCACTTTACGGTATCCTTTTCCGCGATATCAACATGCAACGTACTATCGTTGACCAGTACTTTTCAAGACTATTGAACGGTTTTGCAGGTGTAATCATCAATACTGGTGAGGACAACTACCTGACTACAGCAGATGCTTTTGATGAGGCTCATACAGTTTTGGCTTCTGATTTTATTAACGAGCAGTTGGCAGTGGTAGCAGGATTACCTGAAGAGCAAATGGGATTAGGTCATGCATTCGAAATGACTCCTGATTTGGAAAACGGTTTCCTTTTTGAGCTTGCACAAGCACAAATGATCAGAGAGATCTTCCCGAAAGCACCATTAAAATATATGCCTCCAACGAAATTTATGACTGGTAACATTTTCAAAGGAAATGTTCAGGATGCATTATTCAATCAGATTTCAATTTGGACAGGACAAGGAATTCAATTGTTAGGGATGCTAACAGAAGCAATCCATACTCCATTTATGTCCGATAGATATCTTTCAATCGAAAATGCCAAGTACATCTTCAGCAACATGAAGAGTATTGGTGACGAAATGGAATTCAAAGAAGGTGGTATTATCCGCAAGAGAGCTGCAAAAGTTCTTGATGATGCAACTGAATTGGTTGAGAAAATCGAGAAAGAAGGATTATTTACCGCATTGGAAAAAGGAATTTTTGCTGATATCAAGCGTCCTTTAGATGGTGGTAAAGGATTAGACGGAGTTGTGGAAAAAGGAAGCAACTACTTTAACCCATTTATTGAAATATTGCATAAAAAGTAACAAGTATCAAGTACAAAGTATCAAGACCAAAGGCTCAGGTTTTTGGAGCTGTGAGTCCCCCTTTCAGGGGGGATTTAGGGGGGTGTTAAAACCACAAGGCTAATCATCTCGATACTAAAAAATAGAGGAGACAATAAAATGAGCGGAGGTCTTTATTCAACTGATTCCAACGATTTTGATAAAACGTTAGATCTTACCAAGATCAAGCCTTACGGTGATACCATGAACGATGGTAAGACCCAGGTGAGTTTTACTCTACCTGTACCGAAAGGAGAAGAAGCCATTGAAGCTGCCAAGCAAATGATGCGTAAAATGGGTTTCGAGAATCCTCAGGTGGTAATGGTTCAGGAATTGATGGAAGGATTTACTTTCTTCAATTGCTACGGTAACTGTACTCACACTGTTGATTATACAGGTATTCATGTTCCAAAAGTAGAATCAACTACTATGGATATGCATGAAACCGATGAGTTTGTAAAAGAAAATATTGGACGTCCGATTCGTGTTGTAGGTGCAAGTACTGGTACTGATGCGCACACAGTAGGAATCGACGCGATTATGAATATGAAAGGTTTTGCAGGGCATTACGGCCTGGAAAGATATGAGATGATGGAAGCCTTGAATATGGGTAGCCAGGTACCAAACGAAGAATTTATTGCAAAAGCAATAGAATTGGAAGCTGATGTTCTTTTGGTATCGCAAACTGTTACCCAAAAGGATGTACATATTAAAAACCTTACTGAATTAGTGGAACTATTGGAAGCCGAAGGATTACGCGAGAAAGTAATCCTGATCTGCGGTGGTCCACGTATCTCTCACGAACTTGCAAAAGAACTTGGTTACGATGCAGGATTCGGAATGAACAAGTACGCTGACGATGTAGCATCATATGCTGCACAAGAATTAAGCAGAAGAATAAACAAATAGTACAGAGTTATTAGTATATAGTAGCTAGTAAAAAAGCTAGTTACTAATGGCTAACCACTAGTTACTAAGAACTAATTACTTAAAAAGACATGGATAAAAAAGAAATCAGAGAGATAATTGCTAAAAGAGCTGCTCTCGAATTAAACGACGGCGATGTGGTAAATCTTGGAATTGGTTTGCCTACAATAATCCCTAACTATGTTTCGGCTGATGTTAATGTGACTCTTCAATCGGAAAATGGAATGCTTGGTATGGGTGCTGCTCCTGCTGAAGGAGAAGAAGATCCAGACTTTGTTAATGCAGGAGGTGGATACATCACCTGTAAGGAAGGAGCAAGCAGTTTCGATAGTTCTGTTTCTTTTGGAATCATTAGAGGTGGTCATGTTGATGTAACAATTTTAGGTGCTCTTCAGGTTGATGAGCAAGGAAATTTAGCAAACTGGATTATTCCTGGAAGATTAACACCTGGAATGGGTGGAGCCATGGATCTAATTGTGGGCGCTAAGCGTGTTATTCTTGCGATGGAACACACTGCTAAAGGACGTCATAAAATCCTTAAGGAGTGTAACCTGCCACTTACTGCTGCAGGTCAGGTGAATCTAATTATTACCGAAATGGGAGTAATGGAAGTGCTACCAGAAGGTATTGTATTAAAAGAGTACAATCCTTTATTCTCTTTGGAGCAAATTCAGGAAGCAACAGATGCAAAGCTGATTATTGCTGAAGATTTAATTGAAATGAAAGTAGTATAATGCGTGAGTTTGTTATTTCGTGAATTTGTGTATTCGTAATCACGACAATACAAATTCACAATGAACCAAATTTGCAATATCACGAATTTACAAATACACAAAAAAATGAGCAAAGTATATATTGTTGCAGCAAAACGTACTGCAATCGGAAAATTTTTGGGAACATTAACTCCCGTTAAAGCTGCTGATTTAGCTGCTACAGTAATTAAAAATATTGTTGATGAAACTAAGGTTGATCCTGCAAAATTGGATGAAGTAATTGTTGGTAACATTCTTTCTGCAGGTCAGGGACAAGGTGTTGCTCGCCAGGCTTCTATCAAGGCTGGAATTCCACAGGAAGTTCCTGCTTATGGTATCAACATGATTTGTGGTTCAGGTATGAAAACCATCAATCTTGCCTATGCCAACATTAAGTCTGGTGAGGCGAACATGATTCTTGCCGGAGGTACTGAAAACATGTCGAACTCAGGTTTCGTAATGCCTGGCCAGGTTCGTGGCGGACACAAAATGATGGATTTAAAAGCAGTTGACCACATGGTATTTGATGGTTTAACTGATGCTTTTGAAGGATATCACATGGGTATTACAGCAGAAAACATTGCTGCTAAATATAGCTTAACTCGCGAAGAGCAGGATGCATTTGCATTTGGTTCTCAGCAAAAAGCTGCTACAGCTCAAGACAATGGAAACTTCAAGAATGAAATTGTTCCTGTTGAGATTAAATCACGCAGAGAAACAATTGTATTTGATACAGATGAATTTATCAACAGAAGAACCAGCGAAGAAAAACTAGGTGGTTTACGCCCTGCTTTCAAAAAGGATGGTACAGTAACTGCGGGTAATGCTTCTGGTATTAACGATGGTGCTGCATTCGTTTTGGTTGCTTCTGAAGAGGCAGTTAAAGAGCACGGTTTAATTCCATTGGCGGAGATTGTAGCTACCGGTCAGGGTGGTGTTGATCCTGCTATCATGGGTATGGGACCAGTTCCTGCTGTTGCCAGTGTATTGAAGAAGGCTGACATGAAATTGGAGCAAATGGAAGTGCTTGAATTAAATGAAGCTTTTGCTGCTCAATCATTAGGTGTAGTGAAACAATTGTGCGAAGACCATAAAGTTGACATGGATTTCTTTAAAGAGAGATGCAATGTAAACGGTGGTGCTATTGCTTTGGGTCACCCAATTGGAGCATCAGGAACACGTATCACTGTTAGTTTGATCCACGAAATGAAGCGTACCGGTAAAGATTACGGTTTGGCTTCACTTTGTATTGGTGGTGGTATGGGTACTGCAATTATTTTGAAAAACGTATAAAATAGTACAAAGTAGTTAGTTTTTAGTACGGAGACATTTTTAAATGTTATTACGTGTCTAATAGGGGGTGTATTATCTGCTAGTGTAGAACTTCGGGTATTTAGTATCACCCTTTCGCCTGTCGGCACTTTCCCTGAAAGGGAAAGCAGCTTCAATAAAAGGATTAAGCAAAATTTGATTAATAGAGCCGAACTTTGCTTTCTGTGTTCTCCCCTTTTCAAGGGAGGTGTGCAAAGGACAGAGGGGTGTATTTATCCGAAGGTTAATGC
>JAOARS010000436.1 GCA_025210415.1 Marinifilum sp.
AAACTCTTTTATTGTGAACATTCTTTTAAAAATTGAAAAGAAAAGTTCACCTGCAAAAGCGAAATGGATTTTGAATCAGCAAGCAAATTTCCTGAAAGAGATTGATAAATTTAAGAGCATACAAGTCAATTTTGATGTGGATCCGATATGATATTAACCTGAATTATACCAATTTTATTTTGGAATGAGCGTTAAATTGTTTTGAATTTAGACAAGTTAAAAAAAATTAAGACATAGCAGAGTTACGGCGCAATTTTTTAATGAAGTGTAAACTTAAAATAGCAGAAGAATAATGCTCATTTCAATGTAATATTGGTATAAAACTATTTAAACCAGATTCATTTTTAAAGGCATCGAATTCGATGCTTTTAAAATTAGGATTTCTTAATTGTTCTCAAAGGCCGAGAAAATCAATTGTACTTCTCGTTCTCATCCAATTCTGAATGATATAATTGGTTCTTTCAGAATCTCGAAACTTTGCCATATCAGTCAATGCCATAAACTCTTCTTCATTTTGTTTATAAAGAACTATTTCTACATCGTTAACATTTAATTTTGTCTTTGCCATACCAAATCTACATTAATTTCTCATTATATTCACTAAATTAAATTGCACCTCTCTTTAAAAAACAAACATTCTGATATACAAATAGTAAAATGCATGACAGCAGCTAGTTTCAAATATTTCTAAAAACAAGTACCTGTTACATATAAATTATTTTTTGCAAGAATCAAAAGCAGATCAAATACAAATGTGAAAAGAAAAAGCAAAAAGTATTTTTAACCATAATTCATTTAACAAACTTTACAATTGTTAAAAAATCCTAAGTAATTTTATTGATGCTCACCAACAAATGAATTTGTTTATCTTTGCTGGCATAACTTCGAAAATCGAATTATCGTGAACAAAATTGAACTTGAAAAAACTTTCGAAAGTTTTTCCGATTATAATGTACTGATTATTGGTGATGTAATGGTTGATGCCTACGTATGGGGCAAAGTAGAACGGATTTCTCCCGAAGCACCTGTGCCAATTGTTTCTTGTGTTGAACGTGAAAGTCGTTTGGGGGGAGCCGCCAATGTTGCATTAAACATCAAAACCATGGGAGCAAATCCAATTCTTTGCTCGGTAATTGGCAATGACGAAAAAGGAAAGGAATTCTTACAACTTCTTACTAAAATTCAAGAAGAACAGTATGGCATTGTAGTAAGCGATCATCGAAGAACAACTGTTAAAACCAGATTCATTAGCGACAACCAACACATTATTCGTGTTGATGAAGAAGATACTCATGAATTGGCTGATGAAATCGAAATTGAATTTATCGATCACATTAAAAGTTTGATAGATAAGCATAAAATCAATGCAGTTATCTTTGAAGATTACGATAAAGGAGTGATCACCAAAAAGTTAATTGAAGAGGTTACAAACATAGCAAACAGCAAAAGCATTCCTATTCTGGTTGATCCTAAAAAACGACATTATTCAGATTACAAAAACGTTACCTTATTCAAGCCCAATTTTAAGGAATTTGTTGAAGGATCTAATCTTAATCTGGAGAAAGGTGATATTGAAGGTTTATTTTCTGAAGCTAAAAAGTTCCAGAACGAAATGGGTATTAACAAGCTGTTGATAACTTTATCGGAGTTGGGCGTTTTCATTAGCAACGAAAACACATACGAACACATTCCGGCAGTTGTTCGCGAAATTGCCGATGTTTCAGGAGCCGGTGATACGGTTATTAGTGTTGCAACACTTTGCTTGGCAGCCGGAATGGATGCTAAAGATATAGCAGCAATTTCTAATTTAGCAGGAGGCATTGTTTGTGAAATTCCTGTAGTGGTGCCTATCGAAAAAGAACAATTACTGAACGAGAGTATTAAATTATTTGCTGAAGCTTAAATTCTCGGCAACTCTTCGAGTTGATTATGAAAATCATTGATATTTAAGAAGTTCATTTTAGAAAGGATTGTTAAAATTCATCAAGTAATATGTTGATAATTGAATCATTACAAATGCTATTTTAGAATGACTCAAAATTTTAAATATCGCTTAAAATTGTATCTTTGGAGCTACATCAAATAATTTAATTTAAATTCTTGTAATACGAATTGTTTATGGCTAAAATTATTGCTCTGGCGAACCAAAAAGGAGGGGTTGGAAAAACCACAACGGCTATTAATCTGGCATCGAGCCTTGCCGTTTTGGAATATAAAGTTTTGATCGTTGATGCTGATCCACAGGCTAATTCTACATCAGGAATAGGTTTTGATGTTCGTTCAATCGAAAAAAGCATTTATGAATGTATCGTTGACGGTATTGATCCTAAAGAAGCTGTTCTTACAAGTGATATTGAAGGTTTTGATATTATTCCTTCTCATATTGATTTGGTTGGTGCTGAAATTGAAATGCTTAACCTTTCAAATCGTGAGAAAATCCTTTCTAAAGTTCTGGAAAAAGTTAGTCCTGATTACGACTTTATTTTAATTGATTGTTCTCCATCTTTAGGCTTAATTACTGTAAATGCACTAACAGCAGCTGATTCTGTAATGATTCCTGTTCAGTGTGAATATTTTGCATTGGAAGGCCTTGGAAAACTTTTAAACACAATTAAAATCATTCAATCTCGTTTAAATACCGACTTGGAAATTGAAGGATTCCTTTTAACCATGTACGATAGCCGTTTAAGATTATCGAACCAGGTAGTTAGCGAAGTTCGAAAGCATTTTCAGGATATGGTGTTTGAAACAATTATTCAACGTAACACCAAGCTTGGAGAAGCACCTAGTTACGGAAAACCTGCAATTCTTTATGATGCAGATTCGGCAGGTGCAATTAATTACTTAAATTTGGCTCGTGAATTGTTGCAAAACAACAACATGACCAAAACGAGTAACAAAGAAAAGATTATCAGCAAATAATAAAATATTGAGAGAGTAACATGGCAAAAAAAAGCGCATTAGGAAGGGGATTAGGAGCACTAATTGAGGATGTTGATGATGTACAGGTAAAACCAGAGAGAAATTTAAGCAACGAAATTGAAATTTCTAAGATAGAAGCCAATCCTTATCAACCAAGAACAAAATTCGACGAGGAAGCTTTAAATGAACTTGCCCAATCGATTAAGGAATTAGGGATTGTTCAGCCGCTAACAGTGCGTAAAATTAATAACAATTCTTATCAGCTTATTGCCGGAGAACGACGATTTAGAGCAGCTAAAATTGCTGGTTTAAGCAAAGTTCCTGTTTACATTCGCATTGCTGATGACGACAAAATGTTAGAATTGGCATTGGTCGAAAATATTCAACGTGAAGATCTTGATTCTATTGAAGTTGCCATTAGTTATCAACGATTAATTGATGAAATTAAACTAACCCAGGAGAGCTTGTCCGAACGTGTCGGAAAAAAACGCTCAACCATATCCAACTATTTACGATTACTTAAACTACCTGCGGAAATTCAGAAAGGAATTCGCGAAAAAAGACTTCTTATGGGGCATGCAAGAGCTCTTGTAAATGTAGATGATCCTAAATCGCAACTCGACATTTTTCAGTTAACAGTTCAAAACGATTACTCTGTTCGAAAAGTAGAAGAATTGGTTCGCGAACTTAACAACGGAAACAAGGACAAAAAAGCTCCTTCGAAAGCTGCATTGCCCGAAGAGTATGAGTCGTTAAAAGATCATCTTTCGAAACATTTTAAAACTAAAGTTGATTTAAAGCGTACCAACAACGGAAAAGGAAAAATCATAATTCCTTTTAAATCAGATGATGATTTAGAACGTATTTTGGCCGTTATGGATCAAATGAATTCGTAAATAGTAACAAATAAAACAACAAAAATTGAACAAATTACGCCCACTTTTCAATACAGTGGCGGTTTTGCTTGTATTGATTTTTGCCGGAAATACAAAAGTTCAGGCACAACAATTTACAGCTGATACCGTACAGGTGGAATCGAGTGTTAAAGTACATTCTCCTCATAAGGCTACAATGTATTCGGTTATACTTCCCGGTTTAGGGCAAGCATACAATAAAAAATACTGGAAGATTCCGATTCTATATGCAGGAATTGGTG
>JAOARS010000038.1 GCA_025210415.1 Marinifilum sp.
ATATCGGGATATTTCGAGGGAATTTGAGGAAATTTATGCCAAAAGCAGGCAAGTTCTTTGAAAAAATCATCTTCATCCAATCTTCACTTTAAAAATTCTTCAAAATATCCCGATATTCTTTCAGAGTTTTTAAAGCTAATCTTAAATAAATCTGATTTTCTGTGATAGATATTTTTAAGCGAAATCAGGTTATTACTTTGAACTATCTTATCTCATATCATTAATATCAACATCAGGATTTGCAGCAGTATCGAATACAAAATCCTTATCGGTTAAGCTAACATTAGGAGTAAGTTTTTTAAGAACAATGCTTACATCATTTCCATCTTTTCCGACCGATTTTAATGCTTTAATTTGATATGTAGTTTGATTGATTTTTAATCTGATGTGCGTAAAGCCACGCTCAGTATCAGTAGGAAACAAATCGATAACATGAAACTTTACACCATTTTCGGTTACTTCATTTACATATTTGTAAGTAAATCCATTTTCATAGATAGAAAAAATCTTTGCAGGATTCAGAGCTTCATCTTCGTCTTCATCTGGCTCTTTAATGCTTACTTCTTCAGCATCAATTATATGAGAGTATTGAGTTGTGCCATCAAAATAGGTGTCAACACCCATTAATTGCAACTTGTACTTGTTTTCTTTTAAAAGAATACTTCCATCTGATATTTCGTGAATATCCTCTTCTTCGTTGTCCATAGAAAAGGTAAATTCAGCTTTAATGCTTTTGTATTGCTTGTTAATTTCTGATACTTTATCTAGAATAGCTTTTGCTTTAGCATCTTGTGCCGATACATTAAGGCTGATTAGCCCAAGTAAGAGGAAACAAAAAAAGTTTTTCATTTTTTTCTGATTTTATAATTTTTCGATTTTGTAATTCAATTATTGTGCCAGATCTAATTCGGGCTCTATATGATTTTTAGTGGGTGAGTGAATAATAGTACTTAAAGTATAATAGATTTTTAATGATCATATTAAATGTAAAACGATTAAGCAATTTTAATACTTACTGTTCATGTTTTGTATTTTAACTTTATCCTGATACTTCGGTGTTAGGTACTTATAACTTTATTTCCTTTGTTCACTAAAATCAACATAGTAACTATTTTTATCTACCGATTATAAACTCATACAGAGTCCTAGTTCGAAATGTTATTCAAAAGTTGTTCCAAAGAGTATTCATCCTGAATGAGAACCTGACGAGCTTTGCTTCCTTCGAACGGACCAACTATTCCGGCAGCTTCCAACTGGTCAACAATTCTTCCGGCACGGTTGTAGCCTATAGAGAATCGACGTTGAATTCCCGAAGTTGATCCTTGTTGCGAAGTTACCACCAAACGAGCAGCTTCTTCGAATAAAGCATCACGCTTCTGCAAATCAATATCTCCGGCACCACTTTCCGATGATTCTCCTACATATTCAGGCAGCATCAGGGCAGAAGGATAGGATTGTTGATCTTTAATAAAATCAGTAATTGCTTCTACTTCGGGAGTGTCGACAAAAGCACACTGTACACGCACCAAATCGCTACTGATTGAGATCAACATATCTCCACGACCAATTAACTGGTTCGCTCCTGGACTGTCAAGAATTGTTCTTGAGTCGATCATAGATGCAACTTTAAATGCAATTCTTGCAGGGAAATTCGCTTTAATTACACCAGTAATAATATTTGTTGAAGGTCTTTGTGTTGCAATAATCATATGAATACCAATTGCACGGGCTAACTGGGCAATTCTGGCAATTGGAGCTTCAACTTCCTTGCCTGCGGTCATAATTAAATCTGCAAATTCATCAATAATTACTACGATGTACGGCAAATACCTGTGTCCGTTTTCCGGATTTAACTTGCGTTTAACGAATTTAGCATTGTATTCTTTAATATTTCTTGCATGAGCCTTTTTCAAAAGATCATAACGAGAATCCATTTCAATACACAACGAATTCAGTGTTGCAATTACTTTATGAATATCCGTAATGATAGGTTCTTCTTCATCAGGAAGTTTAGCCAAAAAGTGTTTCTCAATTGTTGAATAAATGCTTAACTCTACCTTTTTAGGATCGATTAAAACAAACTTCAATTGCGATGGATGCTTTTTATACAAAAGAGATGTAATAATTGCATTTAAACCAACCGATTTACCTTGTCCTGTGGCACCAGCAACCAACAAATGAGGCATTTTGGCTAAATCAAGCGTATAAGTTTCGTTGGAAATTGTTCGTCCCAGTGCAACAGGAAGAGCAGATTTAGATTCCTGAAATTTCTTCGATGCAATAATATTCTTCATCGATACAACTTCAGGTGTTCGATTCGGCACTTCGATACCAATTGTTCCTTTCCCGGGAATAGGAGCAATAATACGAATTCCCAGAGCCGATAAACTCAAAGCGATATCGTCTTCCAAATTTTTAATTTTAGAAATTCGAACACCAGGAGCCGGTACAATTTCATACAAAGTAACAGTTGGACCAATTGTTGCCTTAATTTGAACGATTTCGATTTTATAATTACGAAGCGTTTCAACAATTTTATTTTTATTGCTTTCCAATTCCTCTTTACTGACAACCGAATTGTTTTTCTGATGATCTTCCAACAAATCTATTGTTGGAAATTTATATCTGGAAAGATCTAATGTCGGATCAAAATCTTCCAAAGGTTCTTGGTTAATGGGAACAGTTTCTTCCTGAGCTCTTACCGTTTCAATTTTCAACTCAACATCATCATCTTCCAATTCTTCAGTTTCTACAGGTTCTTCAGCCAAATCTGTTATGGCTTCAGATTCTGTTGTTAATAGAATTTCAGATTCAAAATTAGGTTCCTGTTCAATAGGTTGTTCGTTAAGAGCTGTTTTTTCTTCAGACTCTTCAATAACTTCTTTTAGCTCTTCATTTGCAGAAATTGAAGCAACGGTTTTCTCTTTTCGTTTAACCAATCCTTTAAAAAACCCAACAGTATTTTGAAAACCGAATGTTAGTATGCAAAGAAGACTTAATATCAACAAAAATAATGTACCCACACTTCCGATAGTGGAAACCAGCCATTCGCTAATAAAAAAACCATGAGATCCACCTAAAAATAAGTAAGAATCACTTGTTGATTCAACAAAGATGAATGCCATTCCTATCGAAAACCAAATGCTAAATAATAAGGTATAAAGTATGCTTTTTCTTAACGATTGAATTTTTAAACCCCATGATCGTAAGGATAAAACAAGCATTACATATAGAAATGAAAAAGATGCAATTCCAAAACCTTTGTTAATGAATAAATTCGAAATATAAGCTCCTGTTTTCCCAGTCCAGTTTTCAACTCTGATTTCAGAATCTGTAATTAATTCAAGCCATTTAATATCCAATTTACTTTGATCTGCACCTCCGGTAAAGAAAAAGGATACAAAGGCCAAACTTGCATATATGGCGAACAGAGAAAGAGCTATACCTATAATGAAACGGGTTCTTTCATCAGTTAAAAATTTAGGTTTTGAAAATATCTTTCTGCGGGATTTTGTGTTTGATTTCTTTTTTGTAGCCATTCGTTTGTTTTTCAGTGTGTTCTGTGTGTCACGCTGTTGCGAAATTTATGTAAAAGTAATAAAAATGGCTTGGAAATCCACAGTTTTAGCTGTACACAAAAGATTAATTTTATCGAAAATCTTTAACTACTTGAAATCTACTATGTATTTTTTCAAAGTTGCTTTATCTGAAAGAACATAGTCGGCAGGAACTATAAATTCTTCCGAATTTATTTCTTCTAAACTAACACTCTTTGCAGTGAATTTTGTCTTTATTTTGTTCATTGTAGTTTCAAACTCCATAAGAACACCTTCTATCTTATAAAGAGGAGTATTTCTGTTTGGATTAGCAAGACCAATTTCTTCTGTATACGCAATTTTAATCGGATTTATTGTCTCATCTTCGAAATAAAGTTTTGCTACTTTGCATTTGTAACCAGCTATTGTTTTTATTTCGTCCAAATATTTTATTTTTTTTGGAGGCAATTGGCTGTATATGAATGGAATTTCGTTTTGGGGAAATTCGTAATTAAACTTGTTATTAAGCACCTTTAATAATATATGGCTTTTTTCGCAATTAAAATTTGATATGAATTTAGTACTAAAAAATCCCAAATATCCTTCAGAAGTTAAGCTGATATTGTTTTCTTTAAATCGGAGTTCAACTTTATTTGGCAATAAGGCAACAATCGGATTTTCTTTCTCTGAGGCAAAGTAGCTTACGTTATAAACGATAGTTCCTTCATCAACTTTATCTTTTTGTCCTGATTTATTTTTGCAAGAGTTTAAAATTAATAACGATAAAAGGATGAAAATACCTAGCCTCATAAAATAATCGAGTTAGTGAATAATACTGTTTTGCCTTGTTTGGTGTAACAAATATTTCCTAAATGTATAAAAACATCCCAGAATATATAACAAAAAGTTCTCTTCATTTCGAGTGAAAATTAAAGTTTTTACGAATAGTTTCAAATTTAGTTCTAAATACATCAAATTTGATTTAATAAAATGAGTTTCGATAAAAAACACAAAAAATGAACATAACAGCATTGTTTAATTGGAGCTGTGCAAACGAGTGATATTTCATTTTCAGTTTGCTTTGAATTTCATTATTTTAGAACTTTTATTACTAAACAGTAAAAGTTGAAACTTTGTAATGTGTTGAAAAACAGCACATGAAAAAGTTTTCAAAAAAATACATTTTTTGTTGTTTTGTAATTAATTTTTTTAGATTTGCAGAACTAACAAGAAAAACATAAAGCGAAAAATAATGAATAAATTAGCAGTTGTAGCCTTGGGAGGTAACGCGTTGCTTCGAGGCAATCAAAAAGGTACTGTTGAAGAGCAAAATGCAAACACAACAGATACGTTGGAAAATTTGATTTTTCTTATTAAGGAAGGATATGATATTGTTTTGGCTCATGGTAATGGCCCTCAGGTTGGAAACATCCTGATGAGGAATGACGCAGGTGAGCAGCTGTATAATATTCCTCAAATGCCATTGGATATCGATGTTGCTGATTCACAAGGTGGAATTGGTTACATGATTGAGCGTAATCTGAGAAATATTTTGAAAAAGCACGGTATCAAAAAAGATGTAATCACATTGGTAACTCAGGTGGTTGTTGATAAAGATGATCCTGCTTTTCAGAACCCAACAAAACGTGTAGGTAAAATATACACAAAAGAAGAGGCTGATGCTTTAGCAGCTGATAAAGGTTGGATTTTTAAAGAAGAAGTAAAAGCTGACGGAGGGTGGAGAAGAGTAGTGCCTTCACCTAGGCCAATGCGTGTAATGAACGAAGAAATTGTATCAAGGTTAGCTCGTGAAGGAAATATTGTAATCACTGTTGGAGGAGGTGGTGTACCTGTATATGAAGATGCTGAAGGTCAGATTTGTCCTGTAGAAGGAGTAATAGATAAAGATCTGGCTTCTGCATTGATTGGCGCAAGAATTAAGGCTGATGAATTCTACATATTAACAGATGTGCCTTATATCTACAAAAATTTCAAGCAACCAAATGAAGAGGTGTTGGAGTTCTTAAATTATGCAGATACTGTAGAATTGTTAAAAGATGGTCAGTTTGCTGAAGGTAGTATGGCTCCAAAAATCAGAGCTTGCCTTGAGTTTGTCCAGAATGGTGGTAAAAAGTCGGTAATTACCGAAGCTACTAAACTTGAAGACAGAAAGTATGGTAGTAAAATTACTATGGAATACGAAAACTAAAATTAAATAAGAATCTTGTTCCATTACTTTGGTATGTTGATACAAGATTATAATTTTGACGAATATTTGTTTATCCTATTAAAAAATTATAACAATGGCTTTCAATCTTAGAAACAGACACTTTTTGAAGCTTTTGGATTTCACTCCAAAAGAAATGAAATTTTTACTTGACCTTTCAGCAGACTTGAAAAAAGCAAAATATGCTGGTACTGAAGAGCAAAAACTAAAAGGTAAAAACATTGCTTTGATTTTTGAAAAATCTTCAACTCGTACTCGTTGTGCTTTCGAAACTGCAGCTTACGATCAGGGAGCTCACGTAACTTATTTAGGTCCTTCAGGATCTCAAATTGGTCAGAAAGAGTCTATGGCTGATACTGCTCGTGTATTGGGTAGAATGTATGATGGAATTGAGTATCGTGGTTTTGGTCAAACTGTTGTTGAAGAATTAGCTAAGTATGCAGGTGTTCCTGTGTGGAATGGTTTAACAGATGAGTTCCACCCAACTCAAATTTTGGCTGACTTCCTAACCATGATGGAGCATACAGACAAGCCATTGCACCAAGTTTCTTTTGCTTATTTAGGCGATGCAAGAAACAACATGGCTAACTCATTAATGGTAGGTGCTGCAATTATGGGTATGGATGTTAGAATTATTGGTCCAGCTTCATTGCAACCAGAAACTGAATTGGTAGCTCAGTGTGAAGAGATTGCTAAAGAAACAGGTGCGAAAATTACAATTACTGATGATGCCAAAGGTGGTGTTAAAGGTTGTGATTTCCTTTATACTGATGTTTGGGTGTCAATGGGTGAGCCGGATTCAGTATGGGCTGAACGTATCGAATTGTTGAAACCTTACCAGGTAAACAAGGAGCTAATGAATGCTACTGGAAATGCAAAATGTAAGTTTATGCACTGTCTTCCTGCATTCCACAACAGAGAAACCAAAGTGGGTGAAGAAATTTTCCAGAAGTTTGGTTTGGACGGAATGGAAGTTACTGAAGATGTATTTGAATCTCCTGCTTCTATCGTATTCGACGAAGCTGAAAACCGTATGCATACAATTAAAGCTGTAATGGTTGCTACTTTGGGAGCATAGTCAAGCTTTAGAAAAACATAAATGAAAAGGGATAACAATTGTTATCCCTTTTTTATTTATTGTATTATGATATTTTAATTTTTGTAAAACTTCGGTTTTAGAGATTTGTGAGAGGTTATTAATTTTTTACATATGTAAATCTGTCGTTCTTGTTGATCTTAACAGGTTGAATTCCTCTTTTCTTCAGTTCGTTTTTGATATCGCACCCACCACAACCATCTCCACAGCCAGATTCTTTTTGCTTCATAATCATACGAATCGCATGATAGCAGGTGTATCCAACTGCATAAATAATAATCAGGTATGTTATAATAAGTTGTACACTCATGGATAATTAAATGATTAAATTTCCTAACTGATACACAATAAATGAAACCAACCAGGCGAGTCCGGTTGTATAAAATACAACAAATGTGGCCCATTTCCAATTAGATTCTTTCACAAGAGTTACAACAACAGCAACGCAAGGAAAATAAATCAGAATAAATATAAGGAAAGAAAGTGCTGAAAGAGAGGTAAATACTTTTTCTCCGGTTCTGTGAGTACCTGTAAAAGTTTGTTCTCTTAGTTTATTTCTTAAGCCTTCGCTTGATTCATCCTGCTCACCTGTCTGATACAGAACTCCCATTGTACTAACAACAACTTCTTTAGCGGCAATTCCTGTTAAAATACTTACTGTCATTTTCCAATCGAAACCCAATGGATGTAGAGTGGGAGCAACAAACTGGCCGATTTGTCCGATATATGAATTTTGCTGCCTTTCTTCAAGCATGGCATTGTGCAAGTGTGCAATTTTCTCATTCTTCGAAGAAGTTAAAGTTTCAATATCCAATTGTGCCGACTTTTCGGAGGAAACAATTTTCTGATCAAAATCATTTGACACCTGCTCAATAAGTTTGTTGTAATCTTTAGAGTATTCAATATCTTGAGGAAAATATCCTAATGCCCAAATTAAAATTGAAGCAACCAGAATTACACCTCCCATTTTTTTTAGGTATTGAAAACCTTTGTTCCACATGTGCCTTACCGTTGTTTTCAATGTGGGAATACGATAAGGAGGCAGTTCCATTACAAATGGAGCTTCTTTTGATTTAAAAAAGCTGGCTTTAAATACTTTAGCAAAAACAATTGCCAAAAGAATCCCGAGTATGTATATTCCAAACAATACTAAACTTGCATTGGTTGGGAAGAAAGTTCCAATTATTAGAATATAAACTGGTAGACGGGCACTACAGGACATAAATGGCGTAATCAGCATGGTTAGAATACGATCATTCCTGTTTTCTAATGTTCGTGTTGCCATCATTGCCGGCACATTACATCCAAATCCCATTACCAATGGGATGAAAGATTTACCATGTAAACCAATTTTGTGCATTAGCTTATCCATAATAAAAGCTGCTCTGGCCATATACCCTGTATCTTCCATAAAAGAAATAAAAAAGAACAGAATAAGAATATTTGGCAGAAAAACGATTACTCCACCAACACCACCAATAATTCCATCAACAATCAGGTCTTTTAAAGGACCCGACGACATCCATTTATCAACCAATCCTCCTAAAGCCGCAACTCCGCTATCTATCCAATTCATCGGATATTCTCCAAGATTAAAAGTGGCGTAGAATGTTAAAAACATAAACACAAAGAAAATTGGGAATCCAAACAATTTGTGTGTTAGAAATGTGTCAATTATAGTGGTTTTGCGTCGACGCTTTACAGGGCTTTCTTTGTAAGTTTCCTTTAGTGCTCCATCAATAAAACCATATTTGGCATCTGTAATTACAGTTTCGCAAATTTCACCAAATTCTGATTCTATTTTACCAATCTGCTCTTTTACGGCATCTTTTATTACAAAATGATTCTTGCTATCTTTTATCAGGAAGTGTGCACTTTCATCATTTTCCAACAGTTTTATCGTTAAAAATCGGGGAGAAGCCTTGGAAGAAATTTTGTTATCTTCTTTTATGTATTTCTGAATTTTTGAAATAGCCTTTTCAACTTCTGTTCCGTAATTAATATGAATATGCCGAACTACCGGATCCTTATCCTCATAAACTTCAATTATTTTATCGAACAGATCTGTAATTCCTTTTCCTTTTGAACTTACCGTTGGAACAATAGGAATTCCAAGCATTTTCGACAATGCTTTATATTTAAACCTTGCACCTTTTTTCTCAAGTTCATCATACATGTTTAAGGCTATAACCACCTTTATATCCATGTCAATCAACTGAGTAGTCAGATACAAATTTCTTTCAAGATTAGAAGCATCAACAACATTAACAACAACATCCGGACGTTCTCCAAGAATATATTTCCGTACAAACAGTTCCTCAGGGGTATATGCTGTTAGCGAATAAGTACCTGGCAAATCAGTTACATCAAAATGATATCCATTCTGCTTTACCTTAGCTTGCTTCGAGTCAACAGTAACGCCACTGTAATTTCCAACATGTTCTTTTGAACCGGAAGCAAAGTTGAATAAAGTGGTTTTTCCCGCATTCGGATTCCCCACTAAAGCAATATTGATTTTTTTCCCTTTTTCTTTTGCTGAGGTTTTTAGAACTTCATCACTTATTGTTCCTTCAAAATCGGATATTTTAATATCATCGGCTTCGCCTTTGGTGATCACCTCAATTAATGCAGCTTCACTTCTGCGTAAGGAAACTTCATATCCCATAATTTCATACTCAACAGGATCTTTTAATGGAGCATTTTTAATTACGGTAACTTTTTTTCCTTTAACAAAGCCCATTTCGGTAATTCTTTTTCGAAATGCACCATGCCCCTGAACTTTTATAATTATTCCTTCTTGATTATCTGTTAACTCAGATAGTTTCATTCGTTCTGATTTCCTTAATGTTTTTATCGCACAAGCCAATTGTATTAGCATTTATGGCTCACAATAACTGCTATTTTCTTAGGTAGAAAATAGCAATAAACCCGTTCCTATGTTTCTGTCAAACGTATAGGAAAAATCCATTATTCACAATCCCTACAATTAGGTATTTTATAATATTAAAAAATGATTAGTGCGATATCGTGTTTTGTTGTTTTTTTGGACTTAATAAAAATATGTCCAAATACAAAAGTAATAGATTTGCTTAATCTTTTTCCAAAATAATGTAAGAATCAAAAAAAAGAGGTTTTTATTGCTTTACAATATAAAAACCTCTTCTTTTTCTATTTTCTTCTTTTTTTTCTATTTCTCTTTTTATTCTCGATGGCCTTTTGTCGGCCTTTCGAACCCGAAGGCGTTTTCATGTTCTTGGCTTTTTTCTGATGGAAGGCTCCTGTATCTCTTCTTATGGTATTTTTTACTTTAATATTTCGAGTTTGCTTTTTCTCATCCTCCAGAAGTTGTGAAGTAATTTCCACATCCATTGGAACAGACTCAAGAGAAACAGGCTTTCGGATCAAATCTTCAATTTTCTCCATCAATTCCTCTTCACCTTCGTTCACAAAACTAATTGCAGTACCTTCTTTTTCAGCACGACCTGTTCTACCTACACGATGGACATATTCTACATAGTTGGTCGGAATATCAAAATTGATAACGTGACTTACATCTTCGATATCGATACCACGTGCTGCAACATCCGATGAAACCATAACTCTGGCTCTGCCTTCTTTAAAAGCATTTAAAGCATTGATACGGGTGTTTTGAGCTTTGTTCGAGTGAATCACACTTAATTCCTCACCCAGAATTTCTTCTAATCTTTCAACAATTCTGTCTGCATTCTTCTTGGTTTCTGTAAAAACCATCACCTTGTTAAATTCCTCATTGTCTTCTAAAAGGTATTTTAACAAGTTTACCTTACTTAGGATGTTAGGAACACGATACTGAATTTGATGTATGTTCTTTACGGTTGTTGCCTGCGGAGCAACTTCAATTCTTTCTGGTAAAAACAAGAAATCATCTGAAAGTTTGGCAACCGTATCCGAGAAGGTTGCAGAGAACAATAAGTTTTGATGTTTTTCAGGCAACACTTCAAATATTGCATTTAGCTGTGGCATAAACCCAAGATCCATCATCTTGTCAGCCTCGTCAATCACCAAAGTTTTAATTTGCGACATCTTCAATACTCTGGTCATGTAAATGTCCATCAACCGCCCCGGGGTTGCTACCAAAATATCCACACCTTCATAAACTTTCTCTTTTTGGGTGTTGATATTTACACCGCCATAAACGCCCAATGTGCGAATATCCATGTATGGAGTTAACAATTCAATTGTTTCACACACTTGTAAAACCAATTCTCTGGTTGGAACAACAATCAATGCGCGAGGATCCATACCCTTTGCAAAGTTCAATTTCATTAGTATTGGCATCAAATAAGCCAAAGTTTTACCTGTACCGGTTTGCGCAATACCAATGATATCTTTTCCTGAACGAACAGGAGAAAATACCTGATGTTGAATTTCGGTAGGTTTCTCAAAACCAGCTTCATCCAAAGCCATTCTGATTTGCTTGCTTAATTTGATATCGTCGAATGAAATCATTGCTCAATTTTTTTAGAAAAGTTCCGCAAAAATAGGGATTTTTTAATGAATGAGTGAATTTGTTATTGGGTAAATCAGGGCAATCGCATTTAAGTTACTTAAATTTATCCCAATCAATGTAAAAGTTTGGGTGTTCCCCTTCGGGTCGGGCTATACACTACAAGTCCTCGCTTCGCTGTGGGCTTTTCGTTTCTATCCCTAACACAAAGGCAGTACCCTCCTGATATTCCCACTC
>JAOARS010000437.1 GCA_025210415.1 Marinifilum sp.
ATGCAGCACATGCATTTGGAGTTCGTTTAAATGGTTCAAGCGTGCTAAATTATGGCGATTTGTCAATTGTAAGTTTTCATGCAACCAAGGTGTTTAATACCATAGAAGGAGGCGCAATTATTTGTCATGATATTAAAACAAAAAAACGATTGGATTACCTTAAGAATTTTGGTATTGCAAATGAAACAACTGTGGTAGCTCCGGGAATTAATGCAAAAATGAATGAACTGCAAGCTGCCTATGGTTTGTTGCAATTGAAATATTTCGATACCGTTATTGATGGAAGAAAGCACATTACCGATAAGTACAAGCAAGGTTTACAAAACATTCCGGGAGTAAGATATCTGGATGAACCTGAAGGAGTAGACTACAATTATTCTTACTTCCCAATTTTTATTGACGAATCGGAATTTGGTAGAAATCGCGATGACTTGTATGAGGAACTAAAATCGCATGGCATTTACGGACGAAGATATTTTTACCCTTTAATTAGCGAATTCCCAACATATAGAGGATTGCCTTCGGCTAAAGGATTAGATATTGCTCATGAAATTTCGCGACAAATTATTTGTTTGCCATTGTATCCTGATTTGGCGGATGATATTGTTGAATTGATTATTTCAATTGTTTCAGGAATGTCGAAACCTGAAGCGAAGAAGGTACCTGTTAAAGTATTGAAAACAAATAAGGAGAAGAAATAATTTCCGGAAGAAAAATAAGAACGAAGAATGGACAAGCCTTTAGTTAGCGTAAAAACGATCACGTACAATCACGAAAAGTACATTGCTCAGTGTATCGAAGGAATTATGAATCAGAAAACCAGTTTTTCCTTCGAATACATAATTGGTGAAGATTGCAGCACCGATAACACCATGAAAATTATACAGCAATACGCCAATAAATATCCCGATACCATCAGGATAATTACAAGTGAGAAGAATGTAGGTTCTGCAATTAATGACCAAAGAACCGATGATGCTTGCCAAGGTAAATATGTAGCCTTTTGCGAAGGAGATGATTACTGGACAGATCCATACAAGTTGCAAAAACAAGTTGATTTTCTGGAAGCAAACCCCGATTTTGGATTGGTACACACCAATTTTTCATGCATAAAAGGTGAGAAAGAACTGAAAGGTTTTCGCGATGGAGAAGAACTTCCAACCGGACATATTTTGAGCCAATTAATCAGGGGAAATCACATTGCAACAGCATCGGTATGCATGAGAAATGATTTGCTGCAAGCAATCAGAATTGGAGAAGCTATCAGGAAATACAATTGGAGAATGGGAGATTATCCTTTGTGGATAGAAGCAGCTGCAAGAACCAAGATACATTACATGGCTGATGATACCATTACGTATCGAATTCATAATACATCGGCAACTCATGGCTTGGATGTAAAAGGAGATTATCATTTTTTTAGTGACAGGTATGCTATAAAAAGGCATTATATCAAAAAATATGGATGTGAAGAACTGGAACCTTTTATTGATAAAATGTATCATCGTGAGCTTTTAAAATTTGCCATTTTTTTAAAAGATGATAAACTAAGGGAAAAATGCCTGAAGTATTTTAAAAAATCTGACATGGGCGAAAGCTTTCCATATCGCATGCTATCTCAGTATCCGATTTTTGATTCGCTATACTGCTTTATATACGCCACGCGTAAAAAACTTAAAATGGTTGTTTGATTATGATGAAACCAGCTGTAAACCAAAAAATATTTAAACAGGTAGGAACTTATAACTTTCCCATTCCTGATAGTGTTGCAATTATTCAACCATATGTATTTCCATACATTGGATATTTTCAATTGCTGTATTCGGTTGAAAAAGTAGTTTTTTACGACGATGTAAATTTTATAAAACGAGGATGGATTAACAGGAACAAGATTCTTATGCATCAATCTGATTTCATGTTTACCATTCCATTGCAAAAAGCCAGTCAGAATAAATTAATAAATGAAGTTGAACTTGCCGATAGTAAGTTATTTATCCAAAAGTTTCGTCAGCAATTACAATCGGCTTACCAAAAAGCACCATTTTATAGCGAGGTAATTGAAGTAATAGAATCTGTTTTTGATGCAGAATACCAAAATATTGGAGACCTGGCAATTGCAAGTATTCTTTCTGTTTGCAATTACTTGGATATTGAATTGCAATGGATGAAATCTTCGCAAGAATTTTACGAAACTTTTGGGCAGGAAAAAGCTGATCGATTGATAAGTATAAGCAAAAAGATTGGGGCAGATAATTATTTGAATCCAATAGGAGGCAAGCAATTGTACGAGAAAGAGTACTTTAAAAATCAAGAAATTGAATTAGGATTTATACAAACCGGAAATGTTTCTTACAAACAGTTCAAGAATGAATTTGTACCATACCTTTCCATTATTGATGTTTTAATGTTTAACGATGTTGATAGGGTTAAGAATCTGTTAAACAAATTCGATATTGTCTGAATTAATTTTAGGTAAAAGAAAGCAATTGAGCACATGCATAAGCAAAAAAAGAAAATATTAATTCTTGGTGGTACATCATTTCAGATTCCTTGCATTAAATATGCCAAATCCAGGGATTATCATGTAATTACTTGCGATTATTCTCCTGAAAACCCTGGTCATAAACTTGCCGATGAATCTTACAACCTTAGCACAACAGATTTGCAAACAGTATTAAAATTGGGCAGAAAATTAGAAATAGATGGAGTTTTGGCTTATGCTTCAGATCCTGCTGCACCCACAGCTGCTTATGTTGCAGAAAAAATGGGATTACCGGGTAACTCATACAAATCGGTTAAAACATTATCGGAAAAAGATCTTTACAGAAGTTTTCTTCGCTTGAACGAATTTAATACACCATCGTACGGGGCATACGCTAGTTTAAAAGATTTTGCCAACGTAAGCGACGACTATACATACCCAATTATTGTGAAACCGGTAGATTCGAGTGGAAGCAAGGGAATTAGTGCAGTAAACGATTTTTGGGAAATGGATAAGGCAATAAATTATGCCATGAAATTTTCACGCTGCAAGCGATTTATAGTCGAAGAGTTTATCCAAAAGAAATACCCGCAGTTAGATGGTGATATTTTTGTTCACAATGGCAAAATAATAGCCTACTATTTGGGAGACCAGGGAAATGATGTTGAAGTAAATCCGTTTGTTCCGTCGAGTATAAACTATCCATCCCTATTACCAGGTAACATTCATGCCAAAATTCAGTCGGAACTGCAACGTGCAATTGATCTGTTAAAAATCAGCTTTGGCGGTTTTAACATTGAAGTAATTGTTGATGATAAAGATGAGATTTACCTTATGGAAATTGGAGCCAGAAATGGAGGGAATTGTATTCCGGACATTATCAAATGTGCAAGCAATGTTGATATGATTCAAATGAGTGTTGATGCTTGCATGGGCGTAGAACCACAAATTCACAACAGAAAAGAAATCGATAAATTTTATACAACTTACGTGATTCATTCGAAAAAGAACGGTAAACTTAAATCGGTTAAAATTCATGAGAAAATAACCGATTACGTGTTGGACATTAAACTTTTGGTAGAAGAAGGTAGTGATGTTTTAAAGTTTAACGGATCAAATTGTACCGTAGGGATTGGTTTGCTCGAATTTCCAAACCTGGAGGTTCGGAATAAAATGATGGATAATATTGAAGAATTTATTGTTGTTGAACTTGAATAAATAGATATGGCTAGGCCTATTGGGGGATATTTTGAATTGGAAAACCGATTTGAATCGGAATATTATCCGAATTTAATTCGCTTGAATACCGGACGAAACTGCCTGGAGTATATTCTTAGAGCTAAATCATATAAAAAGGTTTATTTGCCCGAGTATTCTTGCAATGCAATTTTGGAACCAATCTTAAAACTGGATATTGAATATGAAAAATATCCGATTAATATGAATTTGGAACCAGAGGAGTTAATCTATCCGAAAGAAAGAGAAGCATTTTTGTTTATCAATTATTTTGGATTAAAGGGCAAGTATGTAACTTTCTTAACCAGACGCTTAAACAATTTAATAATAGATAATTCGCAGGCTTTTTTTGAGTCGCCGATAAGAGGATTCGATACTTTTTATTCTGCCCGTAAATTTTTTGGAGTGGCTGATGGCGCATACCTGAGCACAAAAAATGCTCCTTACAAGGAATTTAAGCAAGAAGTTTCATGGGAAAGAAGCGAACATTTACTTAGACGCTTGGAGAATGGTCCAACTGATGGATATCAGGCTTTTAAAAGAAATGAGGAATATTTATGCGGAAAGGAAATAAAACTGATGTCTGATTTGACTTACCGCATTTTATCAGGCATTAATTATGCTGAAGTTAAAAGTCGTAGAAATAGAAATTTTCAATATCTGAATCTGAAATTAAAAAGTGTAAATGGCTTAAGTTTTAACGATCTCGACATTGATGGCCCAATGGTGTACCCTTTGTATGTAGAGAATGATGAACTAAGAGAAGAATTGATTCGCCAACAAGTGTATGTGGCAAGTTATTGGCCAAACATTTTAGAGGATATACAAGAAGATAAATTAGAATATAAACTGGCAAAATATTTATTTCCACTTCCTGTCGACCAGCGTTATGGATTACTGGATATGGATCGTATTTGCAAATTAGTTAGTTCGTTTTTAAAGAAATGAAATATATCGAAATTGCATTTTGGTTTTTAATTTTCTTTGTAGCCTTTTATTTAAAGGGTTTTACCATAGGCGGACAAGAATTGGTGTACTTATGGAAACTGCCGCTCTTGTTGTTTTTAATCTCCAGAGTAGTTGGGCAAGAAGCAAAGTATGCATTTTTGGTTTTAGGCTATTTATTTGCTGCCAAAAATCTAGTAAATGTAGGCTTTTTTAAATTTCCTGTCGATTCAATAATCAATTTCGTCAAGTACTTAACCATACCCTTATTTGTACATTGGTTGTATTTAAATATCAATAGTGCAGAAGCTTTAAAAAAACTGAGATTGGTTCCTGTATATATGGCAGCCTTTTTTATAATATGCAATATTCCTTATTATTTTGGCATATTTTCGGCTCCGCTTACCACCATGTTATGGATGGAAGACACGCAGCTCGATGGTTTAATAGGAATGTTGGGTGCTCCACACTATACATCGGCAGTTCTGGCTGTAGCATGTATTGTTCTTGTTGATTTTCTTGCTAAAAAAAGAGCAGACTTTAGAATTAATGCATTAATAATTCCAATATTACTAATAGGAGCCTTTTTCCTGTTTAAAACTTACACTCGCACAGGTTGGTTAATGTTTGTTGTTGGTATAATTCTATTATTTGTAAGAAAAATATCATTTAAAGATTTAGGAAAAATTGCCCTTGCCGGATTAATACTGGCAGTAGGCCTTGCAGTACTGTTTCAAACCAACGAAGGCTTTCGAAGAAGGGTAATGGACGATAGAGCCGGGCAAGAAGATAAATCAGCCTACGAAACTGTTGGATCAGGCCGATTACAAATTGCCCAGGTATACTTAGAGAACCTTTATGAAAGTAATTTTGTAACCTACCTTGTTGGTATGGGAATGGAAGAATCGCAAAGACGTTACGAAAAGAAAGATGGAATGCCACTTTTCGCTCACAATGGTTTTATACAAACTTTGGTTGATAACGGAATCCTGGGCTTTATTCTTTATTTGTTGTTTCTTATTACAATGTACAAAGCCATAGCTCGATCTGTAAGCAGTCATAACCAAATAACAGTGGCAGTATTCTTTATGTTTTTATCTTGTTTGGCAACACAGCAAGCCAATTATTTCCTGCTTGATGTTTTTCTTTCCATTTACATCGGAATTGCCTTAATCGAAAGTAGAGTGAATCGATATATAGATTTTTCCAGAAAATCAGAAGTTTATGGTAACATAAAGCATGAATATCCGGTATACCGCAGGCCATAATCGAATTCAGAAATATCATTTATGCTACAGTTTTAACTTTAAATGCAAATCAAGGGAACCCATTGACTTAAAGACGTTCACTTTTTTGCCTGTCGGCACTTTGTTTATTGATAATTTCCGATACAAGAAATTCACGAGCTCCGCTTCGCTACGGTTCTCTGCGGGGAAAAGGTGCTCTGAATCAACGATAGTTCAAAATAACAAACAACATGCCTTTATTGTTGTTTTCTCCCTTTTAAGAGCCTGTCCCGAGAAATGGGAGGAGATGTCCGACAGCACAGAGGAGTGCAACAATAATAATTCATTTTTCAACCCTTGATTCGAATTTTAAGTATTTAAAGCAATTATAGCTTTTTCCAATAAAGATCTCAACCTTTTCTTCGAATAATCATTTGTATAAAATACTCTTTACATGTATACTTTTAGCCTAATAACTTTGGAAGATCTTGAAAAGATCAAATACTCATCCGAATTCCCGGGAAACCAAGCAGCTTGGATTACCAATTGGTACAGCACTTTTAAAAATCAAGATGATAATGATTTTGGCATTGGGAAAAAACCATATATCGTAACTGCTTACAAAGAAAATGCTTTGGTAGCAATTGTTCCCTTAATGACATTGACAAGGACTTACTTTAAAGTGTTTAAGTTACAATTTCTCGAATTTTTAGGTCAGCAATGGTCAGGCATGGGATACGATATCATAAGAATACGAAAACTTGAAGATTGTTTTGCCAGGGAATTAGTGTACTGGCTAAAAAGAAATATATCCTTTCATTATTTGTTTCTGAAATATTTGCCGACATCAAGTAAATTAAAATCGAACTTTCATTTTTTCAGATACGCAGGAGCTCTCTTTGTTAAGCCGTCAAATTTTAA
>JAOARS010000438.1 GCA_025210415.1 Marinifilum sp.
GAGTATTCATCAACCACATTTCCTTTAAATTTAACCCAAGGAGTTGTTTCCATCGAAATATTTAGTTGTTTAGGCCTTTTTCCTTGTTGAGCAAAATAAAGAATTCTTTTGGTTTTATAGCCTGGTTTAGTAATAATTAAACTATAATTTTTGTCTTCGAAAACATCGAGTTTAAACATTCCTTTGTCATTACTTTTGATAGATTTTTCCCGGGATAAATTGTCCATCAAAACAATTTCAACATCAGCAATACTTTGTTTTGAATACATATCAACCATTCTTCCGTGAATGGCTTTTACCTTTTCAGGATTTTGTTCGAATGAGTAAATATCGTCATTTCCTCCTCTATTTGACGAGAAGTATCCTTTTTCTTTCGATCCTTTAAAAATAAATCCAAAATCATCTTTCTCCGAATTAAAAGGCGGCCCCAGATTTACAGGAAATGTCCAATGATTTTGTTCAAATGTAGTTTTAAAAATATCCAATCCACCAAAACCAATGTGTCCGTCAGATGCAAAATAGAGGTAATTGTCATCACCAATAAATGGAAACATTTCGTTGCCTGATGTATTTACCGTAGGACCTAAGTTGATAGGTTTACTCCACGAAAAACCTAATTTACGGCAAACGTAAATATCTGTTCCGCCGTAACCACCTTTCATATTCGATATAAAATAAAGAAATCTCCCATCAGCAGAAATACTAGGGTGGCCAATTGAATAAGCACGGCCTGAGAAAAGGAAAAGTTCTGGTTTATCCCATGATGAACCATTAAATCTGGATGAATAAATATTCAGTTCAGATTTGCCTTCCAAATTTAAATTGCCTTTGTTTCGGGTAAAAAATATAAACCTTTCGTTTGGTGTAAAACATGCCGGACCTTCGTGATATTTAGAATTAAAAATTTCATTAAACGGAATAGGATCTAAAAATCGATCGCCTACACGTTCGGTGTAATACAAATCCAAATAATGTTCCCCTGTTCTGCCATCAATTTGTTTTGATGTCTTGTTATAACGCCCGGAAACAAATACCATTCCGTCTTTGTAAAGAGCCGAAGCAAAATCTGATTGAGGAGAATTGATTGCAATTGGTTTTATTGTGAATTGCTGTTTGTCTTCCAACTCGTTAATCAAGCTGCACGACAGAATAAGATTCTGAATATTTTTATCTCTTGGATTTAGTCTGGCATATTTTTCGAACCAAGCTTTTGCTTCTGTATAGTTCTTTAATCTTTTTAGCAAATGAGCATAGTTTAAAAAATCAGTAGAATTTGCCTGTGGTTCATCAACTATTTTTTCCAGTAAATAAAGTGCCTCAGAATCCTTATTTGTTTGGATATAACATTTAGCTAATTTTCTTTTTATCAGAATATCGTTTGATTCTTCAAGATATTTCTCGTAATAATTAATTGCATGTGCAAACTCATTATTGTTGAAATACCGATCTCCTTTTTGAACAATTTGCGATTGCGCAGATACACTAATACTTCCTAATACGATTAGAAAAAATACAAGTGATATATTTATTGCAAGTTTACTGTTCATAGTATTTAGAAATATCTGGGTGATGTAATTTTACTCTTTCTTAAAGATAAATTGTAATTTAATATTATTTCGTGATTTGTATAGCCTTTTGATTGATATTTTCCAAAATATTTTTCATAAGAATATGAAAAGCGCAGTTTCTGACTCAATTGGTATCCAATGATTCCTGCCCAGGAGTCATCTGTTCTATAGCCAAAGCCTAACGAAACACCGCTTTCATGCTCCATGTCAAAATTAGTCATTGCTGTTGTCGTGCCAGAGTAAGAACTTATTACCAGTAATGAAGGCTTAAACTTTAACTCAGAGCTTACAATAAAATTAGCTCCACCTCCCAGGTAAAATACTGTATTTTTTAATTTGAATTGCATGTTATCCGAGAATCCTTCCGTTGCCGGCTGATCATTTGATAACAATCTTGGTGCTGATAATCCCAAGTAATATTTGGGTGTGTGGTAATAAAATCCAATCCCAAAATTCGGAACCCAGGTTGAAATGTCCTGATCGGGAAAAGCAGGATCGTTAGGTGACGGAAAGTTGGGATCGTAAGTTGTAAGCTCAGTCCAATTGACTTGCTTATTCACAAATCCGGCCTGAATTCCCATTGACAATTTACCCTCGTAGCTAACTTGTAAATGATAAGCATAGTTTAAAAAAACAGCATTGTCTTTCTGAATACCAAACTTGTTATTGTATACAACAGCTCCCAAACCAAAATTGGTGTAGTTTATTGGTGTTTGAACAGATAAAATTGCTGTTTCAGGTGATCCTTCCACCCCAACCCATTGATTTCGGTAGGCAAGAACTGCTTCCATAAAGCGGTTACTCCCTGCATATGCCGGATTGTAAAATAATCGATTGTAAGAATAATTAGAGAATCGGATATCTTCCTGGGCCCGTAATTTTAATAAAGGGAATAAAAGGAATCCAATTAGTATAGCAATTTTGTAAAGTTGATTCATTCTCAATATTTAACAACAATATAGCCACTTTTTACATATTCCTTATCTTTAATAATGAGTTTAAAGAAATAAGTTCCTTTTGGCAATTTATCTCCCGGACCAAGCTTTACTCCGGCATTGTTGTAACCACCATCCCAGGCATCCTGATTGTTATAGTTTTTCTTTTCGTAAACTTTGGTTCCCCAACGCGAGAATACAATAAATTCGTTTTCCGGATAATTTTCAATTCCCTTAATGTAAAATTTGTCGTTAATATTGTCGTTGTTTGGCGAGAATGACGAAGGTATTAATAGTTCAACTTGATTTGGATCGAGGGCATTCACCACAATAAATGCATTGCTACAACGCTTTGCCTGATCGCAAATTTCGTAGTAAATGGTATCGGTGCCATAGCTCATTTCATAAGGATAATAAACCATTAAGGTATTATCTTCTATCAAATAAGCTTTTCCGAACTGATCTGTTTGGCGAAGAATTGATTTTTCAATTTCGTCCTGCGATGAGAAACGATCATTTTCCAAAAAATCAATTTCGATATAAACCACTTCGCTTGCCGAACTTTTATTTGTTACGGAAACAGTATCGTTTTTGGCAACAGGAGCTTGTCCTGTTTGTCCCATACACAATAAACTTGTGCTGAGAATTAGTCCTGGTAATAGTAGTCGAATGGGTAGATTTAATCTCATATTAGGGTGTTGCGTAAATTTAAGTTTAACGCCGCTGCTAATGGAGAATTTTAAAAATCAACTCTTTTAAAAGATCTCCCTGTTTCGTTCCGGCATCACCAAATCCTTTCGATCTTAAATCATATTCCCTTAACATCTCGATAATCGAAACCAACTTTTTTGGATTATAATTTCTCGATGCAAGTTTATAATCTTTAACGAAATATGGATTGATTCGCAAGCTCGAAGCAACAGCTTTTTCGTTCGTTTTATTTTTTAAGAAATAATACTTTAAAACTTTGGAGAAATACGAGTGTAACAAAGCAATGGTTACAACGATAGGATGATTTTTTTCGTTTGTAGAGAAATAGCTTATGATTTGATTGGCCTTTAAAACATCTTTTTTGCCTAGTGCATTTTGAAGTTCGAAATTGTTGTAATCTTTTGATATACCGATATTTTTCTCGATATCTTCGGGTGTTATGGTATTGCTGTTGGTAATATTTATCGTTAATTTTTCGATGGCATTGGTAATTTTACCCAAGTCGTTACCCAAAAACTCTGCCAACAGGAATGCAGCTTTATTATCAATTTTGTATTTTAAGTTTGCAGCATACTTTTTAATCCAATCAGGAATCTGATTATCGTATATTTTTTTAGATTCGAAAAGAACCCCGTTTTGGGCTACTTCTTTTGTAAAAGCCTTTCTTTTATCAAGTGATTTGTATTTGTAATTAATCACCAGAATTGTTGAGTGCAAGGGACTTTTTACATAGGAAGACAACTGATCGATATTCTTAATGTTTTGAGCTTCACGAACAATTACAACTTGCTTTTCTGCCATCATGGGAAACCTACGTGCCGTAGTCACAATTGTGCCAATATCGGTATCTTTTCCGTAAAGAATGGTTTGATTAAAATCTTTTTCATGCTCAGGTAAAGCATTGTCAATTATATAATCGGTAATCTTATCAATAAAGAAGCTCTCTTCTCCCATTAAAAAATAAACAGGAGCATATTCTTTTTTCTTAAGGCCTTTAAATATTTCTTCGTATGTCATTGTTCAATCTTAAAATCTTAAGTGTTTAACAGATTGGCGGTTGTGCATAATTTCTTTCAGAGCTTCAATTCCAATTTCCAAATGTTGATTTACGTAACTATCCGTTACCAATGCATCACTTTTATCTGTTTTAACACCTTCCGAAATCATTGGTTGATCTGATACCAATAGTAAGGCTCCAACAGGAATTCCATTGTAGAAACCTACAGTAAAAATGGTTGCAGTTTCCATGTCAATTGCCATGGCTCTGGTCTTGGTCAGGTACTTTTTAAATCGTTCATCGTATTCCCAAACGCGTTTGTTGGTGGTAAACACTGTTCCGGTATAGTAATCTTTATTTCTGTCCGATATTACTTGCGAAACTGCCATTTGAAGCGAGTAGGCAGGTAAAGCAGGAACTTCAGGTGGCAGATAGTCGTTTGATGTACCTTCGCTTCGAATTGCTGCTATTGGTAAAATTAAATCGCCCAACTTGTTTTTTCTTTTCAAACCTCCACATTTGCCAAGAAAAAGAACACCTTTGGGCTTTATTGCACTCAACAAATCAAGTATTGTAGCTGCATTTGGGCTTCCCATACCAAAATTAATAATTGTAATTCCGTTTGCCGAAGCATTAGGCATTGCCTTATCTTCACCTAAAATGTCGCAATTGTGCCATTTAGCAAATAATTCTACGTAATGATTAAAATTGGTAAGTAAAATATAAGGTGTAAAATCGATAAGTTCTCGGCCAGTATATCTTGTAAGCCAGTTTTTTACAATTTCTTCTTTGGTTTTCATAAATGTGTAGCGGTTTTGTAAGGAATAATCTTGTAACTTTAGCCGATTAACAGCTTTTTTATGGAAAATTTAAATTTACCAACTTATTCCTTTAAAATAAAATCTGATCTGCAAAGAAAACTAATTTTCGATAGTATCCGAAAGAAGTATGTTGTATTAACTCCGGAAGAATGGGTAAGACAGAATTTTATTCGGTTTTTGATTGAAGAAAAAGGTTTTCCAGCATCTTTAATTGCCGTTGAAAAAAAAGTAGATGTTAATCTTTTACCACAACGTAGCGATGTTGTTTTATACAATAGAAATGCAAATCCGGTAATGATTGTAGAATGTAAAGCAAGTAAAGTTAAAATAACACAGGATGTATTCAATCAGGTTGCGCGTTACAATATGAAATTACGAGTGCCTTTTTTGCTTGTAACCAATGGGCTAAAACATTTTTGTTGTTATATGGATTACGATAATAAAAGCTTTAAATTTTTGGAGAATATTCCCGATTATCAATCGATTAAAAACTTGTAGCATTAATTTTCTGAAGCAAATACTCATCCAGCCAACCATTAGGAGTTTTGATCCAATCTTTTTTTAAGCCTGCAATTTCGAATCCTTGATTTTGAAATAGCTGCAGACTTGCTTCATTTTTAGAGCTTATATTGCAGTACAATTGATGAAGTTGAAGAACGGTAAAAGCATAATCGCATAAAGTTTCCAAGGCTTCTGTTGCATAACCTTTTTGCTGATACTCTTTGTTGTTAATGGAAATTCCGATTCCGGCGTGCTGGTGAAACGGATCAAAATCAAAAAGATCAATTAAGCCAACTGGTTCGTTATCTTGTTTTCGTTCAATTACCAAACGCAATTGCTTACTTTCGAAAATATCCAGATGACTGGTTTCCAGGTATTGTTTTAAAACGAACAGAGAGAATGGCTTTAGCGTGTGGCTTACTTCCCAAATTGACGAGTCGTTTTCCCAACGGTAAAGCAAATTTAAATCGGTTGGTTCAAGAGCTCTTAACCTGATGTTACTATTTTCGAGAATTTGCATTTTATAAGCCGATAATTAGTGTTCGTTATACCATTTAATTTCTCTTGTAAAGGCATCTAAATATCCTTTTTTTCTTACAGAAGAAAGGCGGCTTTTTGCTTTTGCTTGTGATGAGAATTTTTGGAACGCATATCTGGATAAACCATCTTTTCCATTGTATAATCTCAAATTATCTTTGCCTAAATTGTTAAAGTAATTTAACGTACGAGCATTTTTTAATGCCATTACCTGAATTGTGTAATAATTTTCTTCTTTAATCGATTTGTTTGCAGGCATGCGCTCACCACGTAAAGATTTTCTTACAAATGCATCCCAATACCCATTTTTCAGAACAGTACCTAAATCGTTTATAGCATCACCTTTTGAATTGTAAGAGCCATAGGTATAGCGATACAATCCGGTTCGATCTACAAATACGCTTACATCTCCCAAATCTTTAAAATAGGTGAGAGGCTTAGGATAACGCAATGCCATAACTTGTATTGTATAGGCAGAAGTTCCTGAATATTTCAAGCCTGCATATAACAATTCATCATCGATAACGGTTCTGATAAATGCATCCCAATACCCCATTCTAATTAAACGATTCATTACTTTAACGGCCTTGTTGTAAAAATTGAACTTGCGGTAAGTAAATCTCGTTAAACCATCATCGCCAACAAATACTTTTACGTTGTCCAAATTATCAAAGAATTCAGCCTCAATAGGAATTTTAAGTGCCATAATCTGGATGGTATAATAAATTTCACCTCCAGTTTGTTCTTTCGCCAATTTATCGTTTGTTAATATTTTAATCGTCGGCGATTTAAATCCTTTTTTTGCAATTACTTTCTGCGCCTTGCTCGCTTCTGTATAGTCCTTAAATTTACCATAGGTGTAATGATATTTATTATCAGGATCTTTGGTTTCAATAACACCATCAAGCTCTTCGAATAATTCAGGGCGAGGAGAATTGAAATTGCCTAAGTCCAATGTAAATGCAAGATCGCCGGATTCAATTGCATCAATTTCAGAAGCTTTACTTTCTATAAGAGATTCTTTCTGAACAGGCTTATCTTGAATTGGTTTGGATTTTATTTCCTTCTTAGTGGTTTCGTTAGCTTTAACCTGATTCGTAAGTTTATCAGCAGTACTTACAGTAGGCAATACTTTAGGTTTTACAGTATCCTTAGTTGGTATTGTTGTTTTCGAGTCAGTATTTGTTTTGCCAGCAGAAATATCTTCTCTTACTGTATTGCTATCCTTTAACTCACCACTTTCATTTGTTTGGTCAATCTTAATTTGATCTTTAGAATCTATTGTACTAACGATGCTGTCTTTTTTAATTTCATTTGGCTTTTTAGCTGTTTGAACTACCGAAGCAATGCTATCCTTCTTAATTTCCGATTCCTGGAATTTCTTATCATCTGGAATAGAATCTTTACTACTTTCGAGAGAACCAAGTTGGTTAATTTTACTTTCTTCAAAATCAATTAACTCAATAGTTTGAGGATAATTCGACTCATCTTTAGTTCGAAGGGTTAATGGCAACAACGTAATTACACTATGATTTTCTTTGTTGGCAAATTCAGGAGGAATATTCAGAACAGTTCTCAATGTTCTGTATCCTTCAGCAACAATTTCGATATCATATTTTTTACCGGCATCAATAATAAACAGGAACTTGCCGGTTGCAGTGTTAGGTGTGTAAATTCCAATGGTTTTCCCATTTTTACTTACCGTGATTTTGGCACCACCTACAGGTTGGCCATTTGTGGTTACAATTTTTCCTTTCAAAACAAATAAGCCGGCTTTATCAGCATCAGGAGTTTTAATCAGGAAAATATCTGTTCTTCCAATACTACCTGTGCGATAAGATGCAAAATATGCTCTTTTTCCGTCAGGAGTAGGAGTGTAGTAAATATCATCATCGGTTGAATTTATCGGATATCCAACATTTACAGGAGTTGTCCAGCGACCTTTGATATTGATACTTTTAAAAATATCCAATCCGCCCATTGTTTTGTGTCCGGCCGAACTAAAATATAAGGTTTTGCCATCGGGGTGGATAAAAGGAGCATCATCGTTGTATTCTGTATTGATTGCCGGGCCCAGATTCTTTGCTTTACCCCATTTGCCATTTGGAAGCTTGGTTACGGTGTACACATCCATTCCACCATATCCTCCCGGACGATCGCTTGAGAAAAAAATGGTTCTTCCATCCGCAGAAATTGAGATATGACTTTCCTTGCTTTTGGAATTGATGTTTGGTCCTAGTTTTTTTGGTTCAGACCACTCGTTTCCCTGTAGTTTACTTACGTAGATGTCTCCGCCTTCCGATTCTTTTCTGCTTAAATATCCTGCTTTGTAGATGTAAAGTTCTTGTCCATCGGCAGAAATCGAGATGGAAGCATCGTGATCAATGGTATTCAGTTTGGAAATTCCGACAGGTTGTGTCCAACTGCCATTTATCTTGTTCGAAATGTAAATATCTTCAAAATACTGACCATCCACATCTAATTTGCTGCCTGTGCCATTTCTTCTTGAGGTAAACACCATTGTGCTTTCATCAGCAGTTACCCCGGGGCTGTGTTCGGCATATTGGGTATTAATTTTATTCCCAAGGTTAATAATTGAGATATTTACAGGATCTTTCACAAGGTCTAAACCATTTTTACACATTTTTATTTCACGCTGAATTTCGTTGCGGAAAGTTGTGTTTTGTGGCGAAATAATCTGTTGTAAATCTTTGTAAACTTTTAATGCTTCCCTGAATTGATAGTTTGTATGATAGGCTTTGGCCAAGTTGTAATAAACATCAATTGGAACATTGTTTTTGGAATTGGTATACTGAATTGATTTCTCTAATAAACTAACTGATTTTCCTTTCTCCGAAACAATATTCAGGTAACACAATCCCAGTTTAAAGTTTAAATCGGCATTGCGCGAGCTTTGATCTAATAATTCTTTATAAATGCTGGCAGCTTTGGAATAGTTGCCATTTGCCAGAAATTTTTCAGCAATCTGGTACTTTCTTTTGTCTTTGATTTTTTGCTTTTTAGGACTAGCGTTAAGAGAGTACGAGCTACAGATCCCTATGTAGATAGAGAAGATGACCATTAAAATTGTCTTTGCTAAAGAAAACAACTTCATTTGTAGCTTGGGGCCTGTAGTGGGTTTAATATGTTTTAAATTAATTAACAATAACTAAATATAACTTTTCTAAGTCAATTATTACTAGAGATTCTGATAAAAAAGATAGAATTGTTAATAAAATCTGCTTTCTTATCAGTTTTATTTGTCGTATGATAAATGTAACTATATAAATCTTAATAAATAGACAAAATAAATAAAAATGTAACATTATTTATGCATATCCATTTAAATAAAACACAAAAAAGCCGAAGAATAATTCTCTACGGCTTTAATCTGGTAAATTAATCTTACTATATTTTTCTTTCTGTATCGAAGTTTTCAAGGTATTCTGCAACTCGTTTCAGAAACATTCCACCCAATGCACCATCAACAACTCTATGGTCATATGATAGCGACAGAACCATAATGTTTCTAATACCAATTGTATCACCCTGAGGAGTTTCGATTACTGCAGGTTTCTTTTTAATGGCACCCACTGCAAGTATTGCAACTTCTGGCTGATTGATAATTGGAGTACCTGTTGTGCTGCCAAAAGCTCCCAGATTTGTAATGGTAAAAGTACTTCCCTGAATTTCATCGGGCTGCAACTTGTTGGTTCTGGCCCTTTCAGCCAAATCGTTAACCTGTTTGGTAATGCCAACAAGGTTTTTTTCATCGGCCGATTTTATTACTGGAACAATTAAGTTTCCACTAGGCAAAGCAGTTGCCATGCCAATATTGATGAATTTTTTACGGATAATTTTATCTCCATCCACCGAAACATTTACCATTGGATAATCTTTAAGGGCTTTGGTTACGGCTTCAACAAAAATAGGAGTGAAGGTAAGTTTCTGATCTTCTTTTTGTAGGAATTCATTTTTAACCTTGTTTCTCCACTGAACCAAACCTGTTACATCAACATCGATAAATGAAGTAACGTGAGGCGAAACTTGTTTCGATTGAACCATGTATTGCGCAATAAGTTTACGCATTCGATCCATTTCAATGATTTCTACATTTTCACCACTATAGGATTGATGATTGGCCGGAGCAGGTGATGGGCTTACAGGAGCAACAACCTGTTTCACCTTTTCGGTCGTTTTTGAACTTCTATTTCCGATGAACTGAAGAATGTCTTTTTTCGTAATTCGTTTGTTTTCTCCCGAACCTTCCAACTGGTTTAATTCTTCAAGGCTAATGTTTTCTTCCTGGGCTATTTTGCGAACCAAAGGAGAAATAAATGATCCGTTTTCTGTTTTACTGACAATCTTTGGTTCAGCTTCAATTTCAGCACTAATTTTTTCTTTCACTACTTCAATCACTTTTTCTTCCTCAAGCTTTACAGATTCAGAAACAGTAAGTTCCTCTTCGTTTATTTCTTCACCTTCAGGAATTAAAATTGCAACAACATCTCCAACCTGAGCAACATCGCCTTCAGAAAATAATAGTTTTGCAATTTTTCCACTTTGTGGAGCTGGAATTTCAGAATCTACTTTGTCGGTTGCAATCTCAACTATCGACTCTTCTTCTTCGACAAAATCACCTTCTTTTTTCAGGAATTGAGTAATGGTTGCTTCTGTGATTCCTTCCCCCATTGCCGGAATCATTATTTCAATTTTAGTCATGTGTGATTGTTTTTTTGATACCCGTTAATTTAGGCAATCCCAATTACATATTTGAATACAAATTGGGCATAGTGTTTTTATTGTTTGTGTTTATTTAGTCTAAATACTATGCGAATTTAATAAAATTGGAGAAAAAGACAAACATATCCGAAGATACAGTTTGTCGATAAAGAAATAGATGGAAGCTAAAGTTTCAAGTATAAAGTGGAAGAGGTGTTTGTAGGCCGAGCATAATCTTTAGAACTTTTTAATTACTAAACCTTTACAAATTCTGATCGAAAGGGGTGCGGTGCAAAATAGATCTTCCCAAAGTAATTTCATCGGTATATTCCAACTCATCGCCTATTGATACACCACGAGCAATGGTTGTGATTTTTACATCGAATTTGTTGAGTTTTTTATAGAGATAAAAATTGGTTGTATCACCTTCCATAGTTGTGCTTAAAGCAAGAATTACCTCTTTCATTTTGTCTTCGGTGGCCTTTGCAATTAAGGGAGTAATTTGCAGATCGCTTGGCCCAATTCCATCCATTGGTGAAATAATTCCACCCAGCACATGGTAAATGCCATTGTATTGTTGAGTTCGCTCAATGGACATTACATCGCGAATGCTTTCAACCACACAAATGGTTTCATGATCGCGCTTCGGGTTTGAGCAGATATCACAAATTTCGGTATCGGAAATGTTATAGCACGAAGAACAATGCTTTATTTCATCGCGTAACTGAGTAATGGATGAGCCAAAGCGATGCACATCTTCTTTTGGTTGATTCAATAAATGCAGAACCAATCGCAGTGCGGTTTTTCTTCCAATACCCGGAAGTTTCGAGAATTCGGCAACTGCATTTTCCAATAGTTTAGATGGGAAGTTGGTGTAGCTCATTTGTTCTTTAAATTCATAAGTTCACCCCAAAAGTAATAAAAAAGCTGCCAGGTTTCTGAAACCTGCCAGCTTTGATTATTTTTGATGATCATTAAAAAAAACTAAAGTGACACCAATTACCATACTATCTGTTGTTGTGGGGTATTTTGCCCTTCTGTTGTTGATTTCATATTTTACTGGCCGAAAAGCCGATAACAAAGGCTTTTTTGTAGGAAACAAACAATCACCTTGGTATGTGGTTGCTTTCGGAATGGTAGGAGCATCTTTATCGGGAGTAACTTTTATTTCGGTTCCGGGTTGGGTAAAATCCATCGATTTTACTTACATGCAAATGGTTATTGGTTACATGCTTGGTTATATTGTGGTTGCCAATATTTTACTGCCTTTGTACTACAGGCTAAACCTAACATCTATTTATACTTATCTTGATGGCCGATTTGGCAGGGCTTCCTATAAAACCGGGGCATCATTTTTCCTGTTATCGAGAACCATTGGAGCATCTTTCCGTTTGTTTTTAATGGCCAATGTTTTGCAAATAACCGTGTTCGATGCTTGGGAAGTTCCTTTTGCAGTAACGGTTGTTATTACCATTTTACTGATTTGGTTGTACACTTTTAAAGGAGGAATTAAAACCATTGTATGGACCGATACTTTGCAAACACTGTTTATGTTGTTGGCTGTTGGCGTAAGTATTTTCCTGATTATGGATAAGTTGAATCTGGATATTTCAGGATTAAGCACAATAATCAGCGAAAGCGAATATTCGCAAGTATTTGTTTTTGATGATTGGCAGAGCAAACAAAACTTTTTTAAACAGTTTTTTACAGGTGCTTTTATTACGATTGTAATGACTGGTTTAGATCAGGATATGATGCAGAAAAACCTGAGTTGTAAAAATCTTGGCGAAGCCAAAAAGAACATGTATTGGTATGGGTTTGCATTTATTCCTGCCAATTTACTATTTCTTGTGTTGGGTGCTTTATTGCTGATATTTGCTCAGCATGAAGGAATTGCCATACCCGAGCGAGGCGATGATTTGTTCCCATTATTAGCCACTCAGCACCTTGGTCCGGTTGTTAGCTTGTTCTTTTTAGTAGGTTTAATGGCAGCAGCTTATTCAAGTGCCGATTCTGCATTAACCTCTCTTACCACATCGTTTACGGTTGATATTTTGGGTGCCGATGAGAGCGACGAGGTAAAAACCAGAAAATTACGCCGACAATCACACGTTTTATTTTCGGCTCTGCTTTTGGTGGTTATCATGATATTTAGAGCCATTAACGATGATTCGGTAATTGCAGCCATTTTTACCGTTGCCGGATATACTTACGGGCCACTTTTAGGACTTTATGCTTTCGGATTGTTTACCAAGTTACAGGTAAAAGACAAATTGGTTCCTGTAATTGCCATTCTATCGCCAATCATCTGCTACATATTAAAAGATAATTCGATGGATTGGTTCGGTATTTCAATAGGCTTCGAATTGTTGATGATAAATGGAGTATTAACGTTTTTCGGACTGTTTTTGATTCGCAGGAAATAATGCTTTGCCATCATTGCTACGGATTTAAACCTGTGACAGGGGATTTTAGGATGAATACACAGTTTCGGAATTTTCTATTGGAATGAATAATTATTTATTGACAAGACAATGCCTTATCTTTAACGATTAACTGTTTTGTTTACAGCAATACCCATTATAGCATACTGTAAAAATTATAATGGATTTTTAACGTTAATCTTGATAAAAAATAAATTAAACTAATGACCAATGATTAAAAACTAACGAACTGTTAAAACTAAAAAGCATGGATATAAAAAAACAATATGAAAGTTTGACAATACAATTAAAGGGAGTTGTTCCATTTACAGCATTTCCAATAAGAGAACTTGTACAAGAATTAAGAACAAAGAATTTGTCAATTACTTTAAATACGGAATTAACTGTTGTTGATGTTTTTAATAGTGGAGACATATCAGGAATTCTTTGTACAATTGAATATGAAGGAGAAGCACCACTCGCTTGTGGATTGACTCATTTGGTAGTTTCAAAAAATACACCATTCTATAAGCAAATTGTTGATTATCAAAAGAAGAGAGCGAAGAGATTAAGAAAGTTGAATCAATAAAAATTATCGTTAGCGAATCTTCAAAATTGAATGGATTGATTCCTGACAGATTTTTTGCATAGGAGTCAAGTCAATCTTACTTTCCTTGACTTGCTCCACCATATTCCCTAATTTTGTGAATAATCAAAACATTACCTCTCTCTTACTTTATCGAACAATCGGATTTCAGATAAGGTTGATACAGCAATAGTAATTTTAATGGTTGAAAACGAAAAAAATGAAACGTAGAAGTTTATTTGGAGCCCTGTTGTTTGCAGCATTTTTAGTGTTTGTTTTTTGTCAGCCTTTATCGGCAGGCTGGATTATTAAATCAAAAACAACGAGTGAGTACGAGAGCAGTTGGAGCAAAATGTATTTGCAAAATAATGTGTTTAAAATGGTTGATGAGGATCACATTTTTATTTTGAATGGAAATACGCGTAATCTTACTTTTATTAATACCAAAGAAAATACATTCTGGAAAGGAAATCTGGATGATTTCAAAAATAGAATAAAAGAATTTTTTGGGAAGACAATGAACGATTATTCTGCTCAAATAGAGGAGGCAATGAAAAACCTTACGCCTGAGCAACGTGAAATGATGAAACAGTATGGAGTGAATAATCCCATGCTTAATAAAATGCAAGGCACAAATGCAAAGAAACCTGAGGTAGAAGTTATTCGAACCAGCGATGTAATGTCTATTGTAAAAAGATCTGCCAGAAAATACATTGTAAAATCAGATGGCAAGAAGATGGAAGAGGTTTGGTTGGCAGAAAATATGATTTCGAAGAAGGATTGGAATCCGGAAATTTTTAGGGAATTGGCCGAAAGTATGCGAATGGGAATTACTTCTACCGAATACGAAGATGCCGATGAATATTGGGATCTGCAGAAGAAAGGAATTCCTCTAAAAACAATTCATTTTACTAATAACTATCAGGTTGTTGATGAGGTGGTTGAGTTAATTGAGAAAAACCTTCCGCCATCTACTTTTTTGCCTCCTTCGGATTGCACGGAGGTGAAGCTTGAGAATGTTTTACAGAATATGGAATAATCCATTCTCTATTGCATTAATTTATAAGGTATCATGATATTTTAAAAGACCTGTTAAGTTTTGGAAACTAACAGGTCTTTGTAATTTTCCTAAGTAATGCGAATCAAGAGTTGAAAAATGAATTATTATTGTTGCACTCCACTGGCTGTTGCCATCTCCTCCCGATTCGGGACAGGCTCTGAAAAAGGGGAGAAAACAACAATAAAGGCATGTTGTATGTTATTTTGGGCTATCACTGAATCAGAGTACCTTTCCCTGCAAGGGAAAGTGCCGACAGGCGGAAGGGTGAACGCCTTTAAATCAATGAGTTTAACTCTGGATTCGCATAAGTAGTACATTGTTACTATATTTGTGGCTCAAACTACAAAATCTATTAAAATGAAGTATATTTTATTAGCCATTGTGCTGGCATTTGTTGTATCATCATGTTCGAGCGATGATATTAAAGATTTTAGGGAAGAGAATGAGGCGGAGATTGCAACTTACGTTGCCGAGAATAATTTAAGTGCAAAACGATCAGTATCGGGATTGTATTACGTAGTAGAAGAGAAAGGAACAGGAAAAGCAATTACCGGCGCTTCTGACGTTACAGTGAATTACAAAGGATATTATACCAACGGTTCGGTATTCGAAAAAGTGAATGAAAATTGGATTTCGTTTTCTTTGCAAAACGCAATTCGGGGGTTTGCCGAAGGTTTATCGTACTTTAACGAAGGAGGTAAAGGTATTTTGTTAATCCCTTCGCATTTGGGATATGGTAGCAAGGATTACAATGGTGTTCCGGCTGGTTCGGTTCTTATTTTTGAGATAACAATATATACTCCTGAAATGATATCTGAACAAAATGATAAGGATATTCAAGCTTATATTGAGAAAGAAGAGTTGGAGACTATTAAAACCGAATCGGGATTACACTATATTATTGATGAGCAGGGAACCGGAGCGCAACCAACAGCAAAATCGGATGTAACAGTTGCTTACACAGGATACTTTTTAAATGGGAAAAAATTTAGCGAAAGTAGAGCCAGTGGTGAATCATTTAATTTGGATAATGTGATTAAAGGTTGGAAAGAAGGCATTCCTTACTTTAAAGAAGGAGGAAAAGGTAAGCTAATTATTCCAGCTCATTTGGGATATGGAAGTTATAATTTTAGATCTATTCCCGGAGGTTCAGTCTTGGTTTTCGATATTGAATTAAAATCGGTAAAAGAATAAATTTTATAGGATATTTGACAGGGAAGGCACATGAGGATGTGTCTTTTTTTATACCTCTATTTTATCCCAACAATTAAACCTCTGTGATACTCTGTACTTCTCTGTGGTTTCATTGTCATTTCTGAAAACTATTCACCACGAAGGTCACCGAGGAACACAGAGTAAAGGTGATGATTTGCATTAATATACAATCGGTACTATATTGAACCTGTACTAGTTGGTATTAGTAAACTAAAGCAACTTCCAATTCCCACTTCACTTTTCACATCTATGTTTGCATCAATTCGTCCTGCTAAAACCTTTAC
>JAOARS010000439.1 GCA_025210415.1 Marinifilum sp.
AATGTTTTTCTTTTCATTAATTCTCAACTTAAAATCGCTTAGTACATTCATGTAGTTGATAAAAGCATCATAAGGCGAATCGTAAGGATTAAAATAAGAATGTACATCTCCGTCTGAAAAGAATTTGGTACACATGTAATAGAAATGATCACTTGCCTGTAAGTACCTCCAGTCTTTCAACAATCTCTCATCATTTAATGCAAGAACATCATCTCTTAATTCATACAGTTTATTAAATGCTTCATCCTGCAGATTATTTCCCAACCAGGCAGACAGGTCTCTTTCTTCATCGGCCCATGATATTGGGTTTGGAACATGAGCTTGTGCTATTGGTTGATAATTCGCAGCTACTTGAGCAGGAGTTTTAAATTGATATTTCGATTTTAAAATGACCTCTTGGGGAAGATTTTCAAGAAATTCGAAAATACCTGATTCTTTCTTCTGGTGTTCGCCAAAAGTTTCGTAATCCATAAAAATGTTGACAACCTCTTCTTTTTCATCCAGCTCGTTTAACCAATCTACAAATTTCGAGGTAGTAAGCGGCCATTCCTTCCATCCTTCGGCCGAAAACCTGAATGCTATGTCGTCACTCAATTTGTAATTACGCATCAAGATTTTCAATTTTGGATTAATTGCATTGCAGTACAAGTAATTCGGACTCTTCCAACCCAAAACATGCTTTGCCCCTTCGGTTAAAATTCCCTTGTAACCCATTTCTGATACCATTTCTCCAATTCCATCGGAATAAACCAATTCGGTGTTTCTAAATATTGTTGGCCTAATGCCGAATAAAGCTTCAATTCGGTTGCTATGCTCTTTTACCTGACTTACAAATTCATCTTTGTTCTTTAGTGAAGCCAATGAGTGTGAATAAGTTTCTGCTAAAAATTCCACATCGCCTGTTTCAGCTAAAGCTTTAAAACTATTCAATACTTCCGGAGCATACGACTCAAATTGATCAATTGCAATACCGGTTATTGAGAAAGTCAGTTTAAACTTGCCTTTGTTTTCCTTTAGCAATTCCAACAATATTTTGTTTGCAGGAAGGTAGCATTCATCCGCAATCTTTCTCATTATTGATTCGTTGGTATAATCATCGTAATAGTAATGATTGTTACCAATATCGAAGAATCTGTATCTTCTTAAACGCAATGGTTGATGTACTTGGAAATATAAACAAATTGATTTCATGGTGTTAGTTTTGGTTAGTTTCAAAAAATGATTTAATAGTAGAATTGTAAACATCGTATACATGTAAAGCAGCATTTGCCCACTTTAAGTTATCGACTTCTTCTTTCCCTTTCTCTTTAAATTCATTAGAAAGAGAATCGTAACGGATGATACCGTAAATTGCATCGGCCATTGCATCAATGTCCCAATAATCAACTTTTATGGCATGGGTTAGTATTTCAGACACACCTGACTGATTTGAAATGATAGTAGGCACATTGGATTGCATTGCTTCCAAAGGTGATATCCCAAATGGTTCGGAAACTGATGGCATTACATACACATCACTTAATTCGAACATTTTAAACACATCATCGCCTTTTAAGAATCCGGTAAAATGAAACTTATCGCTAATTCCCAACTGGGCGGCACGCTCTACCATCTTTTCAAGCATATCGCCACTTCCTGCCATTACAAAACGCACATCCTTGGTTCGTTTTAGTACCTGGTAAGCAGCTTCAACAAAATATTCGGGCCCTTTTTGCATGGTAATTCTACCAAGAAAAGTCACAACCTTCTCTTTTACTCCTTTTTTAATGACTTGCTTTTCTTCAAACGATACTGGTTCAACAGCATTGTACACTGTTACCACCTTATCGGGATCTTGTCCGTATTTTTCAATTACAATATTTCGTGTCAGGTTACTTACTGCAATAATCTTATCGGCAGCATCCATACCCATTTTTTCAATTTCGAATACTTTCGGATTTACACTCCCTCCGCTTCTATCAAAATCGGTAGCATGTACATGAATAACCAATGGTTTTCCCGAAACTTCTTTTGCAGCAATTCCGGCAGGATAACACAACCAATCATGCGCATGAATTACATCGTGTTCATGATCCATACTAATGGTTGATGCCACGTAAGCATATTTGTAAATCTCTTCAATCAGGTTCGCTCCATATTTACCACTAAACTCAATTTTTCCTTCTTTGTCAACCTTAAAGAATTTATTTTTTCCATAAATATCCTTACCTGAGAAAGTATAGTATTCATCCGGATCGTTATAAGGCACCAAGTGTGAATCAACTTCCAAATAGGTATGCTTCGACTTAAATTTTTCAACATGAGTTTGTACCTGGTTAATGGTAACACCATTGGCTCCAACCAACTGCATTTTACTTTGATCCTCATCGCCATAAGCTTTCGGCACTACAAAAACTATGTCTAATTCTTCAACTTTCGATAATCCTTTGGTTAATCCGTAACAGGCAGTTCCCAAACCTCCTGATATATGAGGAGGAAACTCCCATCCAAACATTAGAACTCTCATACTCAAACTATTTAAAAGATGATTGGTTTAACATTTTACTCACTCTAATTATTTCTGCTACACTTAGCGCATAAGATGTAGCTTCGTTTGGCTTATGCGGCGGGTTGCCATCGTAAATTTCCGATATGGAACCCAAGCCATGCTCATGTAAGCAGTATTCAAATCCATTTAAATAACGTTGAATTGTTGATTCGCCGCCAGTTTTATAAAGATTTAAATACGCATCAGCAAAATGTCCAAATAACCAAGGGAAAACCGAGCCATTATGGAAAGCACAATTTCTATTCTTCTCACTTCCTTTAACAACTCCAATGTAATCTTTATTTTTAGGAGATAGTGTTCTTAATCCTCTCGAAGTGACTAACTCTTTTCCAACTACATTGAGTACCGATTTCTTTTTCTCATTTGACAAACAAGAATACGGTAAGGATACAGCAAACAACTGATTTGGCCTTACAGTCCAACTTTTATGTGTATCATCCACATAATCTGCCAAATAACTTTTTTCCTCATTCCAAAATGTTTCAACAAATGATTGTTTTAGAGTTTCAGGAATGTCTTTCCATTCTCCAATAAAATCTTTATCACCTGCTTCAACAGCCATTTCAAGTGCAAAACATATCGAATTGTACCACAAAGCATTTAACTCAACAACGTACCCCATTCTTCTGTTAACGAAAGTACCCTTGTTTTGCACATTCATCCAGGTAACACCTTGTTTAATGATCCATAACAAACCATTGTCGTGCATCTTTATGGATAATCTTGAACCAAATTTGTAATGCTTGAAAATTTCCTTAACCTTCTTGCCATAGTTTTTCCATAGCTCAGCCTTATCTGCACCAAAATCCACATATTTTTGCAAAGTCCACATGAACCATAGTGGCACATCTACCGAATCCTTGCCAGTATATTTTATACTATCGTTCGAAAATCGATACAGTATTTTATCGTAAGCAGTATTCAGCACTTCCAAAAATGTTTGCTCATCGTTGCGCGCCAATGTAAGCCCCGGTAAGGCTAAATAAGTATTTCTTTCGCTTGTACTAAACCAAGGAAAACCATTTATGATTGATGTTTCTTTTCCTTTTCGTGATATGAATTGCTCAGCCGAATTCTCAAGACAATTTTCAAAACTATCCCTTCTAACTCTTTTCTTTAGCTCCTCATCGAACTTTTTAGCTATAGAATTTGGTGCAATCTCTTCTGTTCCTGCCGAAAAAACAATTGGTTCGCCTTTTTTTATTTCCATCTCAAAATAACCGGGAACATAAAGATCTTCATGACACTCGTACCCTCTTTTCTTTTCTTCCTTGTATTCAATGTTATAATACCAATCAGGCACATGAATAAATTCAGATTTTTTAGAAGTTTGCATATACAAACAAGGGAAACCATCGTACAGTCTTAAACCAATACCATTATCAACGATTGATGCACGTGTATTTGCATTTAAATTGGCCTTGGTTAACGAATGAATGTTTCGGAATGCCAAAAATGGTTGAAAACGAATTGTTGTTGGCGAATGTGCTTCAACAAGAGTATAACGAATCAATACTCTTTGTTCTTTTTCTACCAAAAGGAATTCTTTTTTAAGCACAATACCACCTACTCTGTATGTAATGGCCGGAATAGGATCCATTTCATACTCCCGAACATACTTATGACCTTTAGGGCTGTATTCACCCGGGAATTTATGTATTCCCAAATTAAACGGAGCACCATGTTGAATCAATGTCTCATCTAAACTAGATAGCAAGACATGGTTTTCACCTCCAAAGTTTTCTATTGGGCAAATTAAAAGTCCATGATACTTACGGGTGTTGCAATTAATAATTGTTGAACTGGCAAAAGAGCCCGCACGATTTGTTCGGATAAACTCTTTCTTTAAAGAATACTCGGTATTTACAAGCCGAGCTTTGTCAAATTTAAGGTAGTCCATGCGCAAATGATTTTGGGTTTAAATTTACAATAGGTTAGACTAAAAGTCTTATCATAAAAAAATAATAATTTTTTATTAAAGTTATATAATATTTTTCTGAAAGTTACCCTTGCACAGAGCTTTTTGATATTATTTTTTTGTGAATTTTTTGTAGTCAAAAAATAATATTAACATATTTATTCTCCAATCTTTTTTCTGCAATCGTTTCAATTGAAAAAAAGGTATATTTACATCGTTTTCAATTCAATCTTCACAAAAAATTCAGGATATTAATCTGCCACTTGTTTTTTTAAAGATTTCATTACAAAAAGGTTAAGGCAATTAAAGAAAGATTTCATTAAATAAGCATTTGTCCTAATTTTCTTAAACAATCTCTCTATGACTCAGCTGCAACAAATATCCATTTTCTTACTTATTGCCTATTTTGCAGGCATCATGTTAATTGTTTTGCGATCGAAAGCAAGCAAAAACACCGAGGATTACTTTTTGGCTGGCCGACAACTTCCTTTTTGGGCACTGGCAATTACATTTATTGCATCATGGTGGGGAGGCGGATCTTCCATCGATTTGGTTGATCATGGATTTAATCAGGGTCTTTCCTCATTTTGGATATACGGAATGCCTGTCCTCTTCTCTACTTTCCTGATGTATCTATTCTCGAAAGCCATCAGAAAAGTAGGTGCCATTACCCAACCTCAAATTATGGAAATGCGCTACAACAAAACAGTTGCCTTACTCTTATCTATACTCATTTTAATATTTATGATTTTGGGTGTAGCCACGCAGGCTGTTGTTATCGGAAACTTTTTTCAATCATTCTTCGATATTGATTATAAACTTGCAGCCCTTACAGGAACAAGCATTGTTGTACTTTATTCTTTCTTTGGCGGATTTAAAGGCGTTGTGGTAACTGATATTATTCAGTTTATATTTCTACTAATGGCTGCCATTGTACTTTTCATTTTTGCTTACAATCATTCGGGTGGATTTGAAAAAGTGCAGCAAATTGCCCTTAACAGAAATAAACCTGAATTCTTTTCTTTCTTTCATAACCTCTCCAACAATTTTGTATTCATTATCACTTTTGGCTGTTCGTGGATGATACAGGCCAACATTTGGCAAAGAATATCGGCCGCCAAACAACCCACCGATGCAAAAAAAATGATGGGATTGGCCTTTATCGTATTTATTCCGTTATATCTAATGGTTACCTTAACAGGAATGCTAAGTTTGGGTATTTACGATACTGTTCCCGCAGGAGGAATTGTTCCTGCCATAATTCAGGATTACATGCCTTTAGGTTTGGCAGCACTTTTATTCGTTGGCCTTTGTTCGGCAATCATGTCAACCATGGATTCCATGATAAATACCGGAGCCTTGGTTTTAAGCGTTGATGTTTTTAAAAACCGTTACAAACCAACAGCCAAAAACAAAGAAATGGTTTGGATAGGAAAAGTTGCCACTTTGGTAATTGCCATACTCGGACTTTTAATTGCCCTGGAAATTCGTTCCATTCTTAAAATTACCTGGATAGGATCTGATTTTCTGGCAACAGGAGCTTTTGTACCTCTGGTTTTGGCCTTTATCTGGAAAAAAGGCAATTCCCTGGCTGCTACCCTATCCATTGTTTTCGGGTTAATATTCTCTACCTATAATCTTTTGGTTGCCCTTGGTGTTAGCTTACCCACTGCATGGGAAATTGCTTCGGTGCAGCAAGCTGCTTTTGGTATGATTGGGTCAGCATTCATATTCATTCTGGTTAGTTTATCCACCAAAGTTGAAATAGAAAAGGCAGATCGTTTTATTAACAAGGCAGGAATGTTTGGCAATAAATAAAGGCTCTGTATGATTTTTAGTGGGTGAGTGAATAATAGTACTTAAAGTATTAATAACCTGAGTTCGATTAAAAATATTGTCACAGTTTGCACTGATTTTGAGTAGAAATTTTCTCAAATTTTCGAAGGAATATCGGGATATTTCGAGGGGATTTGAGGAAATTTATGCCAAAAGCAGGCAAATTCTTTGAAAAA
>JAOARS010000440.1 GCA_025210415.1 Marinifilum sp.
GGTAGTATACTGACAATCACAGCCTTTAACGTGTATGATTCCAATAAGGTAATCAATAAAGAGTATCTGAACAACGCCAAGAATGCTTGTGTTATGGTGAATGCCATTATGGAGGACTTCTCGGAAGAAATTAATTTCATTACTGATGAAATGGCCATGGATTCCGACCTTGTTAAAGCACTTGAAACGGATAATATGCTCAAGGCACATGAGGTATTAATGAAATTGCACAACCACTTGGATGGAACAGAAAACGTGTTTATATCTAAAATTGTGGATGACAATTACCTTGAAATTATAGTGGCATCCAATCGCAAGGCCGAAGGATTTATCTTCGCTAAGCCCGGTGAAGATTATCATGAAAATCTGGTGGCAGCCTTAAAAAATACAACCGCTACAAGTAAGCCCAGTTTAAGTCCTGTTACAACGCGCACAGTACTACTAAGCACCTCACCTGTTAGGCTAAATAATGACACCGAAAAATATGTGATGTGTTATGCTCAATATCTGAATGCCAAGCTATATGATATTATCAGTAACTTTACAATTGGGAATAAGGGTTATGCTTATATCATGCGAACAGATAACGGGCAAATGATCGCCCATCCTGATACCAGTCTTAACTGGAATATTACAGCCAATGACCTGGAACTACCTTCAGAGACCTTTAACGTTAACAATAAAGCGAACAGAGCTGTCAATTACATCTATAAAGGAAAGGACAAAACCGTACTTCCTTATGTCAATGAAAAACTTGATTTTACCGTGATGGGTAGTTTTGAAAATGACGAAGTAAGAGGCTTTATGTACGATACCATTCGAGCCAATATTATTGCCATCTTAGTTATCCTCATTGTATTAAGTTATGTAATCATCCGCGTATTTACCAAAAAGCTGGCGCCATTATCAGAAGCTGAGCAAGTATTAAAGCAAATAAGCGAAGGTGACTTAACACAAAAGGTTACTATCAACAAAGGAAACAATGAAATAACGCGCCTATCGGCCAGCCTCGACCAAACCGCGGAACAGATACGTAACCTGATTGGCGAAACCATCAATAGCACCGCCCAACTTAAGATTGGCAGCGATGAACTGAGCAAAGCCTCGTCGCAGATCAATAATGGCGCAGCTAGCCAGGCAGCCAGCGTGGAAGAAATAGCCACATCAATTGAAGAAGTTAATGCCACAGTGGAGCAAAATGCCCAAAACGCCCAGGATAACATGGAAATGACACAAGAAATTAGTGCCGGAATGGAAACACTGGTCAATAGTAATGAGGAGGCTGTTAAGCAAGCCAAACAAATGAGTAGTAGCCTAACTAATATTGCAGAGTTGGCAACCGAAATTAAGCTATTATCGCTAAATGCAGCCATAGAATCGTCACAGGCCGGAGAATTTGGCAAAGGCTTTGGCGTTATCGCCACTGAAATTCGTAAACTGGCTGAACATACACAGGTATTAAATGATCAGATCTCTGAAATAGGTACTGAACTGTTTGACAAAGCACAGGAATCCCAGGAAATCTGTCAGCGCATTGTTCCTCTTATTGTAAAGAACAGTGATTCGAGCAATGAAATTGTTGTGGCATCCAACGAACAGCGTTCTTCCATGGGACAGATTAGCAATGCCATTAACGAATTAAACCGTATTGCACAAAGCAACACCAGTACATCGGAAGAATTAAGTGCCAGTGCCGAAGAATTAAATCAACAAACCAATCAGTTGACTGAATTGGTATCGTTCTTCAAGACAGAAAAACAGGATGATCGCAAAAGCAAATTAGAAAAGTTCTTTAAAAAAGAAAATGAAAGCTCCGTTACATCATCAAGGGTGAAAAACGAAGTACAAAATACTAATCAGGGCACCAAGCCCAAAAGACCGCAGGGGATTCCTATAGAATTAAATCGGGAAATAAGCGAATATGAAAGATTCTAACTTCTTATCACCCCCTTTCTATTTGCAATTAAGCCGGGCAGCAATGTCCGGCTTATTTATTTCTGCAAAACAATCTCTACCAACCTGAATTTCAACCCTGTAAATTCGGATCTCACGGTAAATCATTTAAATCTCACATCATTTTATTATATCCTCACGTCCATTTTTGCCAATCTCACCTTTCTTAATGCCTATCTCACTTAATTTTATCACTTCCTCACGTAAAATCATTATTCCCTCACGCATGATGAGTACTTCCGATCGCAGTATCTATTACTTCTATCATAATATGACTACCTCCGTTCGATAAATGATTATATCCGATCGTAATATCAGCATATTCTCGTGGTGAGATTGTTGTCATTTAACGTGAGGAATATACATATCTGTATTCAATCATGTATTTTGAAGATTTGGGGACGATCAAGATACACAAAAATAAATCCGGGCGTAGAAAGCTTTATAGCTTTCTACGCCCGGATTTGCCAATTTTGCGTTAATTACCTATGTTTATTTGTCAGATTGATCTTTCTTTGATCTACGATATGCTGCTGAGCGCTCTCGCTGGTATTTGCTGTAGTATGCTTTTAAATGATCCTTGTCTTTACGGAATACAAAGCGTCCATGTTTACGAATTTCTGTTGCTTCAGCATCTAATAGAGTAAAAACTTTATCACGTAATATTTTCTTTCCATTATCGCCATACATGTATCCGTTAGCTTTTGCTAACAGGTCGGCCATTCTCTTAGCCAATTGGTTTGCCTCATCAAAGTTTAACTGGGGAGATTTAATGGTAGCCACTAATTCAGGGTTCTCCTTACCAAGAACTGCCATCCGCGCCAGGTCCTGAATGGCGTCGGCATGACTGTTTCCTATCTTAATTTCATTAATGTGCTCCATTAAGCTATCATCATTGCGAAATGCAAATTCGAGTGTATCAAGCAGATCATCCCTATAGTTGTACAAGAAAGGAATCTCTTTTTGCCAATTCTCCCTGGCAATTTGGCGCTCACTCTTTACTTCCTGCCACTCTACTTCGGCATATCGCAGCAATGCGGTTAACAATTCCAGCCTGTTCACACGTTCGATGAGCAGGCCAACTTTCTCTAATGCTGAAAAATCAAGCTTGGTTCGCTTGTGTAGATTTTCCATTTCCTGAAGATAAATGCTTATAGGCATCCCACAGGTCTTGATGTCCTCTTTCGCGAGTGCATCCAATTCAGGTTGAAAGGCCTGAAGATTTTCATTTTCTTCCATAAAATTACAGTTTTACAGTTTTACAATGGTTCTTCTCCTACCAACTTCACTCCTTTTATCGATCTCTATATTCACCTTCGTGACAGACCATTTGATGTTAAATTTAGAAAATGTATTTGATAATAAAAAATGATTATGCTGCAAATTGTTCGATAGTATATCAAAACATATCAGTTCCTTGAGATAAATTTAGTCGTCAAATACAGCTATAATGGGGCTCTATTGTTCATCTGGAGCAATTCTATTATTTAAATAATTATCTTATCAAGGCAAATAAATATTTGTTGATATCAGCATCAACTATAACTAATAATTCAATATAATGACTCCAAATTCGTCTAACCGATTGTATGTGCTGGATGCCATTCGTGGCTTCGCTATTGTTTCAATTATGCTTTTACATAACCTCGAACATTTCGATGTGTATTTCTTACCCGAGAATTTGCCTTCCTGGCTGGTTGCATTGGATAAAATGGTTTGGGATACCCTATTTTTCCTCTTTGCCGGAAAATCATACGCCATGTTTGCCCTTTTGTTTGGTGTAACCTTCTACATTCAGAGCAGCAACCAGGAAAAACGCGGCATGGATTTCAGAGGAAGATTTGCGTGGCGCCTTATTTTACTCATGGGGTTTGGACTCATTAACTCGGCCTTCTACCAGGGCGATATCCTTACCAATTATGCTGCCATTGGGGTATTAGTCATTCCATTTGCCAAGGCCAATAATAAAGTGATATTTGCCTTTGCCCTGCTGTTATTACTACAACCACTCGAATGGTGGAAATTATTTACCGCCTGGCAAAACCCGGATTTAGTGTGGCCCAAACCAGAATCATGGACCTACTTTGGCAATATGAACGAATACATTAAAGATGACTCCTTTTGGGCAACAGTTAAAGGCAACTTGTCAAACGGTAAGCTGGCCGTATTAAACTGGAGTTACGAAAATGGCCGCTTTTTCCATATTCTGTCCTTATTCTTGTTTGGTTTGCTGGCAGGCCGCAAGCAATTGTTTGTTACTTCAAAAGCCAGCACGAAATTTTGGTTGAGGTCCCTGATCATATCTTCATTGGTCTTTATCCCTCTTTATATTATTCAGAAAAACCTAGGACAAATGATCAGCCGGAAGGCCATTTTAATGCCCCTTCAAACCATGGAAACGGCCTGGACCAACCTGGCATTTATGATTGTATTGATATCGGGTTTTGTGATGCTCTTTCAGAAGAAATTCTTTCATCGGATCCTGAATATTTTCTCGCCCATCGGGCAAATGAGCCTCTCCAATTATATATTTCAGTCTGTTCTCGGCTCCAGCCTCTATTATGGCTTTGGTTTAGGTTTATATCAATACACCGGTGCCACCATGAGCATGCTGATTGGCATTAGTCTCGCTATATTAATGGGTATACTTTGCAGCTGGTGGGCCAAACACTATCAACGTGGTCCGTTGGAGTCTATTTGGCATTCCCTCACGTGGATAAAGCTTAAGAGATAATAAGCAATAGGAAGACTTCTTTCATGCAATTCGAACCTTTTGACCCAATCACCTTTTCAATTGTAGAAAAGTGATCTTATCAAAATCACCGCAAAAAAAAACAC
>JAOARS010000441.1 GCA_025210415.1 Marinifilum sp.
AACCGGTTCTCGGTAAAAATAAAAACGGGTACTTTCGCTGAAATTAAAAATCATGATACATCCTTTTATTTAAAAAATTAAGGATCTAAAAATCGAAAGTTTTATCTCGAAAAACTATACGTTATCGTGGAGACGCTTACTTTATTATTAATATTTGGATCTCTACAAAACCTCAAAGCTCATTCCTTCCATCGAAAGAATGAGCTTTTTATATCAATTTGATTAGCTTCAGATAATTTACTTTATCCTTTTGCTTTATTATTTTTACTTATTAATTGCATGCAATCCAATGCTACCGTCAATAATGCCAGCGTATTCATTGTTGTTTTGAAGTACTTCAATAGCACGCAGTAAAGTTTTATCTTCGCGCAAACTGAATTCAATTCCTCCCTTTTGGTAGTAATATCTTTTAACAATTTCATGCGCCAAAAGCTCTTTTAATTCATCTTTGAATCGTTCCAAGTCGCGATCCAGGTTAGGAGCCAATTTCGCCTCTAAAGCAGCAAATTCATCGGTAGAGATATCAAAGTTTTTCTCTTCTTTGGCCGATTTCTTCAGAGCTTTAATAATTTCAGTACTTTCCGATTTGTAGGTAAAATCTTTATCTTCCTTCACAAACTTCACAAACTCATTAAAAAGTTCATCGCTAACTTCAAATTCTTTAGCCGAAGCAATGCTTTCGTTAGTGTTTGCATAAAGAGTAGCAAAGTCGAAAAACATGAAATTGCGAATCATATTCACACTTAAAACACTGTAAGTTTCAGGATCAATTGTAATATCAGGAAGAATGCCACCTCCATCGTAAACCGAACGGCCATTTTTCGTGTGATATTCAGTGATTAAAGAATCGGCAATTTTCCCAACACTGCCATCTTCGTTTCTGTTGCTGTAATCCAATGCTTGAATACATCTGCCACTAGGAATGTAATATTTGGCTGTAGTTACCTTTAATTTGGTGTTATAAGTAAGATTTCGGGTAGTTTGAACCAATCCCTTACCAAAGGTTCTGTTGCCAAGCACAACGCCTCTGTCAAGATCCTGAATTGCTCCGGAAACAATTTCCGAAGCCGAAGCCGAACCTCTGTTTACCAAAACGGCAATGGGAATTTCAGCATCAACCGGCGATTTTGTAGCCTTGTAGCTCTTGTCCCACTTCGAAACTTTACCTTTTGTACTTACAATATTCTCACCTTTGTTTACAAATAAGTTCACGATATCAATGGCCTGATCAAGCAAACCACCCGGATTTCCTCTTAAATCCAGCACAATTGATTTTGCATTTTGCTCTTTCAATTCCTTTAAAGCATCCTTTATTTCTCCGGCAGCCTTATTGGTGAACTGATTGAGATGAATGTATCCAATCGAATCAGTAATCATGCCATAGTAAGGAACCGATTTTAACTGAATTTTTTCACGAACCAATTTTTTATCCATGATTTTCTTCACACCTGGTCGCTTAATTTTAATGGTAAGCGGTACATTTGGCTGACCTTTTAGCAGGTTGCTTACATCATCAGTACTTTTGTTTACAACCGAAGTTCCATTGATTTCAAGCATTACGTCACCAGCTTTTAAACCTGCTTTATATGCAGGAAACCCTTCGTAAGGTTCTGCAATAATTACATCATCTTTGTGTTTACTGATTAAAGCTCCAATTCCTGCATACTCACCAGTAGTCATCAATTTAAAATCTTCAATTTCCGATTCAGATATGTATGTGGTGTAAGGATCAAGCGTTTTAAGCATGGCGTCCATACTCTTTTTAACCAAATCACCCGGATCAATTTCATCTACATAAAACAAATTCAACTCTCTGAACATGGTATAGTAGATATTCAGGCTTTTACTGATTTCAAAATTTCTCTCGTCCCTGCTAAACCCCCAGAATGCAGCACTACAAAATAGTAGAACAGCCAGCATCCAAATGGCTCCTCTTTTTCCTCGAAGCTTCATATATTTCTTTTTTAATTGATATTTTTAAATTAACCCTTGCGAAGATTTCCCTATCACACACTGGCAAGTTCGAAGTAATACCGATTAGTTAACTTTATAGCTAAAATGGTATAACAAAATAACCAGTAGGTAATAACAAATATAAGTAATCCCATTGGAAATCTAAGGCCTTTAACATTTCTTAACCCTATAGATATGATTTACAATGATTGTGCTACTAAAATTTCAAATTGTGTTACGATTTAACCATTACCTTATACCAATATTACATTGAAATGAGCATTATTCTTCTGCTATTTTAAGTTTATACTTCATTAAAAAATTGCGCCGTAACTCTGCTATGCCTTAATTTTTTAACTTGTCTAAACTCAAAATATTCAAAACAATTTAACGCTCATTCCAAAATAAAATTGGTGTAAACATCTTGTCTAATCCCAGTAGTAGTTTTCCATAAGTAGGATTCTATTCTCATGTATGCAAAATTATAGCTATTTTGACCTCTGAAACTAATCTCTTTAATTTTCCTTACATAGTTTCATTTTAATTCAAAAACTTACAGCTGTTTAAATTAAATATATCAATGAGAAATTTAAACTACATATCCCTTATATATTACCTGGCATTAGTATTCTTGATAATAAGCCTCTCCAACAAGCTATATGCAAAAAACCACAGATCAGATACGATAAGCAAGTATTTTTCACAGATACAAGGATTAATATCAAAGCCTGAATACAATAATATTCCTCAATTAACAAAATCGATAATTAAGGAAAAAAATGAATTAAAAGGCAAGAAAAAAGTTCTTGCCTTATTAAAGTTATATGATTTAAGTAAATTAAAGTCGGCAGAAAAAGCAAAACTTTATAATAATGAAGCATTAGAAATTTCAAAATTAATTTCCTATAAAAAAGGAGAAATTACTTCCAGAATAAACAATGCTTATCTATTATTTATCCATGCTAATTTCGATTCCTGCATTGAAGAATTAAATAAAATCGAATTAGAAAATGAGTATTCTAAATTCTCAACATGCTATGCTGATTTAATAACATTAAAATCATATGTTTTCACTGAAAAAGTAAAATATGAAAAAGCCCTGGAACTTGGTTTTAATTTGCTGAGTTATGCAGAAAAATCTGGTAACGATTATTGTTATATGAAAGCATTTTCTGCTCTATCCCACTATTATTTGCGGACAAAAAATTACAATCAAGCCTTTAATTACTGCCTAAAGAATCTCAATTATGCAATAAAGCTAAACGAAATTCAATACATATCCCCTAAAATAGATGAAATAGCACGTTTGACAGCAAAACTTAACAATCCTCATCTTGCATTAGAAATATACGATTTTGGCTTAAAAATAGAAGACCAAATTCAATCAGCTGGCAGTTATATTAAAAGTGCTGTATATTACAATATGGCTGATATCTATTTGAGTATAAAAGAATACGATAATGCCAAAAAGTTTTTATCTCAAGCTCTCGATTTAGATTATCAAAATAACTATAAATTCAGAATACCACGTGCATTACAATTAAAGGCAAAACTTCATTTAACAATGAAGGATACTTTAAATGCAATATCTTTTTATGAACAAAGTTTAAATACTGCTGAACAAATTAATGCATTTGATGTAGTTAAATCCAACAGTTTAATTCTTCAAAATTTATATCAGGCAACTAATAATTTAAGCAAAGCATTCGAGTACAAA
>JAOARS010000442.1 GCA_025210415.1 Marinifilum sp.
GCATTATTCTTCTGCTATTTTAAGTTTACACTTCATTAAAAAATTGCGCCGTAACTCTGCTATGCCTTAATTTTTTAACTTGTCTAAACTCAAAATATTCAAAACAATTTAACGCTCATTCTAAAATAAAATTGGTATTATTACTTTTCTCACAGATTACCGCAGATCAATATCCGCGAATTTACGCAGAAAAAGATCGTTTTTTAATATTCTGTGAAAGTCAGCGAAAGATTTGCGCATATCAGCGAGACAGTATCAAATGTAATCGCTGCGAACTATCAAGGCTTTTCTCTTCGCCAGACAGAAGGTTTTCATGTTTAATGATTATATTTATTCAGTCAAAAAAAACTCAAGAACTGAAAAATTCAAATTATGAATATCATCCAGGAGGCTGAAAAATATGTTACCAAGCTAATCGAAAATGGAATTAAGCCTTTGTATACTTATCACAATTTAGAGCATACTCAGAATGTGGTAAAGCATGCTACAAAGATAGGTGCTGAATTAGAATTTAGCGAAGAGCAAACAGAAATTCTTATTTTAGCTGCTTGGTTTCACGATTCGGGATATTATGAAAACTATGCAAATCATGAGGAGTTAAGCGCACGTAATGCAAGAGTTTTTCTGGAAGACCGAAATTATCCCGAAGAAAAAATAAACCAGGTAACACAGGCTATTCTTCATACTAAAATTCCTCATCCTCCATGCGAAATTCCTATATGCAATGCACTTTGCGATGCAGATTTGTATCATTTGGCTTCGAAGAGTTATATGAAGAGTTCAGAGAGATTGCGTGAAGAAAAGAGTGCATTAAAAAAACAAGAAGTTTCTCCCAAAGAGTACTGGCAAGAAACGTTAATATTCTTACAAAATCATAAATACAAAACCAAATACGGCAAAAAGGTTTTTGCAAAAAAGAAAGAGCAAAACTATCAAAAAGTAGTTGCAAAAATTCACGGTTATAAAGATAAGGAAATCAAGAAATTAAATGAAACCATTGGCAAGCTGGAGAATCAAAACATAAAGCTAAAAATGCCTCAGAGAGGTATTGAAACGATGTTTAAGGTAACGGCAAGAAACCAAATTAACCTGAGTTCTATTGCCGACAGCAAAGCCAACTTAATGATTTCAGTAAATTCAATTATCATATCTGCAATTTTCTTTATTTTTAAGAACATTATGGATGTGCCTCATTTCATTATTCCTTGTATTATTTTATTAATAGTATGTTTGGTTACCATTACCTATTCGGTTATGGCTACGCGCCCTATTGTTACCGATGGTAAATTTTCAGAGGAAGATGTAAAACAAAAGCGAGTGAATCTTTTGTTCTTTGGCAATTTCCACAATATGGACCTTGGAATTTATTCGAAAGCATTGAAAGGAATGATGACCGATTACGATGAGTTATATGATAGCTTGATTAAAGATCAGTATTATTTGGGAAAAGTATTGGGTAAAAAATATCGATTTTTAAGAATTTCCTATACAATTTTCATGTATGGATTAATTTTATCGGTTGTAGCATTTATTCTTGCTGCGATATATCAGCCATTAATGTGGTAAATAGATTTACAAAAACTAAATTTGCAACCCATTAATTAGTGCAACTTACCATGAATTTATTTTACACGCCAGACATAAAAGATCAGTATTACCAACTTAATGAAGTTGAATCGAAACACTGTGTTCGGGTTTTAAGACTAAAAGAAGATGATGAAGTTCATTTGATTGATGGCAGAGGTACACTTTTTACAGCTAAAATTATCGATGCTCATCCGAAACGATGCACCGTTGAGTGTGTAGAGAAAAAAGAGGAGTTTGGAAAACTTGAATATGATCTTCATCTTGCACTGGCTCCTACAAAAAATATTGACCGAACAGAATGGTTTTTGGAGAAGTGTACCGAAATTGGCATTAGTGAATTTACACCATTGTTAAGTTCTCATTCGGAACGTAAAGTGGTAAAGCACGATCGCTTATTTAAGGTGATTACATCGGCAGTAAAACAATCTTTAAAAGCATATCATCCAAAGTTAAATGAATTGACCAAGTTTGCCGATTTGGTTACTTCTAACTTTGATGGCGACAAATTTATTGCACACTGTAATCCCGGAGAAAAAACACACTTGAAACAATTGTGTAAAGCAAAATCAAAATGCTTGGTTTTAATCGGACCCGAAGGAGATTTTAGCCCGGAAGAAGTCGAATTGGCGAAAGCAAATGGTTTTCAGGAAATTTCTCTTGGCAAAAGCAGATTAAGAACAGAAACAGCGGGAGTTGTTGCCTGCAACATTGTTAGCCTTGCAAATTACTAAAATGAGATTTCTAAAACACATACTCTTCTCTTTTTTATTGCTGATTGGCTGTATTGCTCAATCTCAAAACACAACTGTTCGAATTGGCTTGCTCAAATACAATGGTGGTGGTGATTGGTATGCCAACCCAGGCTCTTTGCCTAATTTAATTCAATTCTGCAACGAAAATAAGATATCAAGTATCCAGGCAGAATCAATTACTGTAGAAGTAGGCAGTCCCGAAATATTCTCTCTTCCTTTTTTGCATCTTACAGGACATGGCAATATTGTATTGAACAATCAGGAAGTAATTAACCTTAGAAAATACTTAATGGCCGGGGGATTTCTGCACGTTGATGACAATTACGGACTAAATGCCTATTTCAGAAGGGAAATTAAAAAAGTATTTCCTAACGAAGAATTGGTTGAACTACCTTATTCTCATCCAATTTATCATCAGGTGTATAAATTTCCTACAGGTTTGCCAAAAATTCATGAGCACGATGGAAAAGCTCCACAAGGTTTCGGACTTTTTTATAAAGGAAGGTTGGTTTGTTTCTACACTTATGAGACTGATTTAGGAGATGGCTGGGAAGATACAACGGTACACAACGACACGGAAGAAAAGCATATTCAGGCTCTGAAAATGGGTGCAAATATTATCTCATATGTTTTTAGTAATTAGATTAATTCTTAATTAACTGATTCCTTTTCAATTCTACATTATTACATCAGCTCCGCTTGAATTTTTATTAACAAAATGATAACTTATAGTGATTTTATACCAAAGTCATTTTGAAATTGATCACTAAAATTTATTGCTATGAAAAATAATAATTCTTGCAGAGGAATAATAGGCATCTTAACCGGTGGCGGTGATGTTCCTGGTTTGAACCCGGCAATTCGTGCCGTAACCATTAGAGCATTAAGAGAAGGATATAAAGTAATCGGTATAAGAAAAGGCTGGAGAGGCCTGATTGATATCGTAAGAGATGAAAAAGTTGATAATAGTGAAAACTTTGAAGTGTTAACCGAAGAGTTGGTAAACAAAGTTGGTCGAACTGGTGGTACATTTCTTCATACTTCAAGAGTTAATCCTTCTAAAACTTCAAGAGAAAGGGTTCCGGTACACTTAAAAGACAAGTACGATCAGGATGTAAATGACTTAACGGAAGAGGTTCTTTCCAATCTCGACTTTTTAAATATTGATTATTTGATTCCGATTGGCGGTGATGATACATTGAGTTATGGCGTGAGATTGTACCAGGAAGGCTTTAAAGTAATTGCCATTCCGAAAACAATGGACAACGATGTTCCGGGTACCGATTATTGCATTGGGTTTAGTACATGTATTACCCGAACCATATCGCTTACACATAGTTTAAGAACATCGGCAGGTTCGCACGAAAGATTATTGGTTCTTGAAGTGTTTGGCCGTTATGCCGGTTTTACAGCAATTCTGCCAACATTAGCAGGAGCTGCCAATCGTTGTGTAATTCCTGAACACAATTTCGATGTTGAGCGTTTAACGGAATTGATGATTCAGGATAGATTTTCTAATCCAAGCAGATATTCTGTAGTACTAATTTCGGAAGGTGCAGCATTTACGGGTGAAGAAATGATTTTTCAGGATGATGCAATGGATGATTATGGCCATAAAAAACTTGGTGGAATTGGGGATCGTGTATCTGAACAAATGAAAATTTTATCTCCTAAGTTCAACAACTTAAAACCTATTAATGTAATTAATCAGAAGTTAGGTTATATGGTTCGTTGCGGCGATCCTGATGCCATTGACTCTATTGTGCCTATGGCTTTTGGAAATTTGGCTCTGGATTTAATCATTAAAGGAATTCATGGCCGATTAATAACGCTTCGCAACGGAAGATACGACAACGCACCAATAGATATTGTTACCAGTTCTAAAAAATTGGTAGATGTAGACCGCTATTACAACACAGAACGCTTGAGGCCAAAATATAATAGCTTTGAATTGCAACCTCTATTTTTAATGACCGGATTGTAATTCCACATCATATTTTTGTACATTTGAGAAGCCTTTCGAAACCGATTCGGAAGGTTTCTACTTTCACAACCATTCCCAATTATTCTATTATTTGAATCGAGAGTTGATTTTTATTAGTGCCCAAAATACTTAAAGTTAATTGCAATAACTTATATTGACTTGAAAGCACATTATACCAATATTACATTGAAATGAGCATTATTCTTCTGCTATTTTAAGTTTACACTTCATTAAAAAATTGCGCCGTAACTCTGCTATGCCTTAATTTTTTAACTTGTCTAAACTCAA